>NZ_JBIVGT010000001.1:291033-541502 GCF_044748825.1 Pseudomonas sp. NPDC089741
CACGCCCCCCAGCCCCGCCCCCAGGCCGTACCCGGTGGCGCTGACTTTCAGTGCGTCGAGCATCTGCAGTTTGGCGAATCCAACGTTGACCCGGTCGAGGTAGTTGAACAAGTAGCAGATGAAGATGAAGGGGATCAAACGCAGGGTGATGCGTTTGTAAACGGCATTTTTATCGTCTTCGATGGTCTGGGTAGCTGCGGCGCTCTGCGACATAGCGGCTCTCTCTTTATTATGATTTTTTGCGATCCACAGGTTAACGTTGATCGTCCCGAGAGTCTCGGCCACCTTTGGCCGGATTGTCTTTGTGCCTGAGCACAGGGTTTGCCGCCAGACCCTGTGCGGGTGAACAACCGCCCGCGCGTGTTTTCAAGGATTTTGCCCTCTATGTTTGAACTCGATCACGACCTCGCCCAGGACATCGTCGACCGCGCCATGGCCATTTTGCCCTACAACGTCAACGTCATGGACAGCCAGGGATTGATCCTCGGCAGCGGCGAACCGGAGCGCATCAACACCCGTCATGAGGGCGCGCAACTGGTGCTGGCCAACGGTCGGGTGGTGGAAATCGACGCACAGACGGCGGTGCATCTGAAAGGCGTGCAGCCGGGGATCAACCTGCCGCTGCTGCTCGATCAGCGGCTGATCGGTGTGCTCGGCATCACCGGTGAGCCTGAGCAATTGCGCACTTACGCCGAACTGGTGCGCATGACTGCCGAAATGCTCGTCGGCCAGCGCAATCAGCAGGCCGAGCAGCAGTGGCGGCGCCAGCGTTGTGATGATCTGCTGGCCTTGCTGTTGAGCGAGGCCGGGGATTCCCCACGTCTGGTCGACGAGGCGCAGCAGCTTGGGCTTAAACCGCAATTGACGCGGGTGCCGTATCTGTTCGAACTGGGCCTTGAACATGCGCCAGGGCAAACCGTCGAGGCACTGAGCGCCTGGCTGACGTCGCGCTACGCCGATAGCTGGTGCGTGAGTTCGGCGAAGTCGTCGCTGCTCTGGTGTCGGCCGGCGAGTCAGAGCGTCGAGCATGATCGCCTGTTGGAGAAACTCGATGGTCTGGGCTGGAAGATCCTGCGGATTGCCGTCGGCGGTCAGGCGGACGGGCTGATCGGGTTGCGCCGTTGTTATCGACGGGTCGGCGATCTGCTCGCCTATGGCCGTGAGGTGTTGCCGCACTCGCGGCTGCTGACGCTCAACCGATATCGCCTGCCGGTGATGTTGTGGCGCCATCGCAACGATGACGCACTGGATGAATTGCTCAAACCGTTGCGCAAAGTGATCGCCAAGGACGGCAACGGTCAGTTGCTGGCGACGTTGCGCAGTTGGTGCGAACACGACGGGCAGAGTCAGGCGTGCGCGGATGCGTTGGGGATCCATCGCAACAGCCTGCGTTATCGAATGGAGCGGATTGCCGAGTTGAGCGGGGTTGATCCGCTTCGGCTGGACGGGATGCTGGCGCTGTATCTTGGCGTGCAACTCCTGCCGCAGACTGAGCCCTGACCTCATCGCCCCTTTAGGAACTGCCGAGTGCAACGAGGCTGCGATCTTTTGATGTTGTTTTTCAAGATCAAGAGATCGCAGCCTCGTTGCACTCGGCAGCTCCTACAGATGGAGTGTGGAGTTGTAAGTGTGTTGTGGGTGCAATCGATTTTGTGGAAATGAACAATAAACGCCTGCGCCGCTTGTGCAACGGACCGGCGTCAATGCGCATGCCGACTGGCAGCATGAGGAGCATTGGAACTGGAGAATTCGCATGAAAATCGTCATCGCCCCCGATTCGTTCAAGGACAGCCTGAGTGCCCAAGGCGTTGCCGAAGCCATTGCCCTGGGCCTGGCGCAAGTCTGGCCGCAGGCCGCTCTGGTCAAATGCCCGATGGCCGATGGCGGCGAAGGCACGGTCGAGTCGATTCTTGCAGCCTGTGAAGGAGAGCTGCGCCGCACCCGTGTGCGTGGCCCGTTGGGTGCGCCGGTCGACGCTGCGTGGGGCTGGTTGCCGCACAACCACACCGCGATCATCGAAATGGCCGAGGCCAGCGGCTTGCAACTGGTGCCGCCGGGGCAACGCGATGCCTGTATCAGCAGCACGTTCGGCACTGGCGAATTGATCCGCGCCGCGCTCGATGCCGGCGCACAACGGGTGATTCTGGCGATTGGCGGCAGCGCGACCAACGACGGCGGCGCCGGCGCGATGCAGGCCTTGGGGCTGAAGTTGCTCGATGCGCAGAGTCAGCCGTTAGTACCGGGTGGCCTGGCTTTGGCGCAACTCGCGCGTCTGGACTTGAGCGAGCTTGACCCGCGTTTGGCGCAGGTGCGTTTTGACATTGCCGCCGATGTGAACAATCCGTTGTGTGGCCCGCACGGTGCCTCGGCGATTTTCGGCCCGCAGAAAGGCGCGTCGCCGACTCAGGTTCAGCAGCTGGATCAAGCCTTGGGGCATTTCGCCGAACGGTGCGCGCAGGCATTGCACAAAGACGTTCGCGACGAGCCGGGCAGTGGCGCGGCCGGTGGTTTGGGTTTCGCTGCGAAGGCGTTTCTCGCTGCGCAGTTTCAGGCCGGGGTTGAAGTGGTCGCCGAACTGGTCGGTCTCGCCGAAGCAGTCAAGGGCGCGGATCTGGTGATTACCGGCGAAGGGCGCTTCGATGCCCAGACCTTGCGTGGCAAAACCCCGTTTGGCGTGGCGCGGATTGCCAAGCAACATGGCGTGCCGGTGATCGTCATTGCCGGCACGCTGGGTGAGGGTTATCAGTCACTCTACGAGCATGGCATCGATGCCGCATTCGCCGTGACGAGCGGCCCGATGTCGCTGGAGCAGGCCTGCGCCGAAGCACCGCGGCTGCTGCGCGAACGTGCGACCGACATCGCCCGCGTCTGGCAACTCGCCGCCAGAGCATGACCCACCCCTGTAGGAGCTGCCGCAGGCTGCGATCTTTTGATCCTGTTTTTGTAAAGCAAGATCAAATGATCGCAGCCTTCGGCAGCTCCTACATGTGGGGTGAACACTGTTTCATTGTTGTAACAACTTGAAAAATAATTGCACTTGACCCGCAATCTTCCTAAAGCCTGGCCGATACAGCTAACAGGCGCGCACAAAACCTTCGCAAAACAGTGACGCCGGACTGAAGCCCAGCCCATGGGCCAGTGATCACGGCATGGACGCTCGTAGTTCTTATCATCCGAGAGTCCAACTATGTCCTTGCGTAACCTCAATATCGCGCCCCGTGCTTTCCTCGGTTTTGCCTTTATCGCCTTGCTGGTGATCGTGCTCGGCGTGTTCGCCGTCAATCGCATGTCGATCATTCGTCAGGCCTCCGTCGACATGGATTCGACGCAACTGCCCAGCGTGACCCAACTCAGCGTGGTGACGGAAAACGTCTTGCGTTTGCGCATCCTCTCGTTCCGCGTGCTGGTCAACCGTGAGCCGTCCGGTTTGCAGGAAGCGCAAACCCGCATCGCCGCCCTGGTCGACAAGGTCCGCAGCGCCCAGGCCAGTTATGCCGCATTGCCGGCCGGCGCTGAAGAGCGTGCTGTGTACCAGAGCTTCGCCACTACGCTGGACAACTACCTGCAAGCGCAGAACCAGATGATGGAGCTGTCGCGTCAGGACAAGCTCGATGACATGCGCACCCTGATCAACACGCGGATCAAGGACGGTACCGACCAGATGGGCGAACAGCTCAACAAACTGATCGCGATCAACGCCGCCGATGCCAAAGCTGCGTCGATTCAGGCTGGTGAACACTACGACAGCGCTATCACCGGCATCATCATTGTCGCCGTGATTGCCGCACTGGCCACCGTGCTGCTCGCCTGGTTGCTGACCCGCAGCATCGTCACGCCGCTCAACCGTGCAGTGGCTGCAGCACGGACGATTGCCGATGGCAACCTGAGCAAAGTCATCGAAGTCGACGGCAACGACGAGCCGGCCCGCCTGCTTGAAGCCTTGGTCGCGATGCAGACCAACCTGCGCAAAACCATTGAACAGATCGCCGGTTCCGCCACGCAACTCGGCGCTGCTGCCGAAGAGCTCAGCGCCGTGACCGAAGAGGCTTCCCGTGGCCTGCAACAGCAAAACAACGAGATTGAACAAGCCGCGACAGCAGTCAACGAAATGACCGCCGCTGTCGAAGAAGTCGCACGCAATGCCGTGTCCACTTCCGAAGCGTCGAACCAGTCGACCCAGGCCGCGCGTTTAGGTCGCGATCAAGTGGTGAAAACCGTTGACGCGATCCAGACCATGACCCACGACGTGCAGAACACCGCGCACATGATCGAAGGTCTGGCTGCCCAAGGGCGTGACATCGGCAAAGTGCTCGACGTGATCCGCGCCATCGCCGAACAGACCAACCTGCTCGCACTCAACGCCGCCATCGAAGCCGCACGAGCCGGTGAAGCCGGTCGTGGTTTTGCCGTGGTCGCCGACGAAGTGCGCGCGCTGGCCCATCGCACCGCGCAGTCGACCCAGGAAATCGAAAAAATGGTCGCCGGCATTCAAAACGGCACCGGTGAAGCCGTTTCGTCGATGCAGCAGAGCAACCAGCGCACCCAGTCCACCCTGGAAATGGCCCGCGCGGCTGGCGTCGCGCTGGAGCAGATTACCCAGTCGATCCATCAGATCAACGAGCGCAATCTGGTCATCGCCAGTGCTTCCGAAGAGCAGGCGCAAGTGTCGCGTGAGGTTGACCGCAACCTGGTCAATATTCGCGATCTGGCCACGCAATCGGCTGCCGGGGCCAACCAGACCAGCGCCGCCACCCATGAACTGTCGCGTCTGGCGGTAGATTTGAATGCCATGGTGGCGCGTTTTGTGATTTGAGATAGGGTGAAGGCTGGAGACCGCGCAATCAGGAGACGTGCATGCGCTATTCAGCCTTGACCCAACGAATCGCCGGGGACGGAGCCGCAGCCTGGCAGATTCATGACCGAGCGCTGGAGTTGCGCGCCGAGGGTGTCGATATCCTGCTGCTGAGCGTGGGCGATCCGGATTTCGATACGCCGCTGCCGATTGTTCATGGCGCCATCGACAGCCTGTTGGCTGGCGATACGCATTACTCCGAAGTGCGCGGTCGCGCGGCGCTGCGCAAGCTGATTGCCGAACGGCATCGGCGCCACAGTGGCCATGCGGTCGATGCCGAGCATGTGATCGTTATGCCCGGCGCGCAATGCGCGGTGTATTCGGTGGCGCAATGCCTGCTCGATCCGGGCGATGAAGTGATCGTCGCCGAGCCGATGTATGTCACCTACGAAGGGGTGTTTGGCGCTTGCGGCGCGACGGTGGTGCCAGTGCCGGTGCGGCCGGAAAACGGTTTTCGCGTCGATCCCGCCGACGTCGCCGCGCGGATCACTGCGAAGACCCGCGCCATGCTCCTCAACAGTCCGAACAATCCTTGTGGCGCCAGCCTGTCGTTGTTGATCTGGCAGGAACTGGCGGCGCTGTGCGTGCGGCATGATCTGTGGCTGATCAGCGACGAGGTCTACAGCGAACTCCTCTATGAAGGCCAGCACATCAGCCCGGCGAGTCTGCCGGGCATGGCCGAGCGCACGGCGACGATCAACAGCCTGTCGAAATCCCACGCCATGACCGGCTGGCGCATCGGCTGGATGATCGGCCCCAAGCCGTTAGCGGAACACTTGGTCAATCTGTCGTTGAGCATGTTGTTCGGGTTGCCGGACTTCGTGCAGAAAGCCGCCGAGGTCGCTCTGGCCTCGGATCTGCCGGAAGTCACGCAGATGCGCGAGGAGTACCGTTTGCGTCGGGATCTGGTGTGCGAACGTTTGCGCGGGTGCCCGGGGCTGTACCCGATCCGCCCGGATGGCGGCATGTTTGTCATGGTCGATGTGCGCGAGACCGGGCTGGGTGCGCAGGCGTTTGCCGAGCAGTTGCTGGAAGGTTACGGGGTTTCGGTCCTCGCCGGTGAGGCGTTCGGGCCGAGTGCGGCGGGGCATATTCGTATCGGCCTGGTGGTGGACCGGGTGAAACTGGCGGATGCCTGTGCGCGGATTGCGCTGTGTGCGGAGCAGCTTCTGCAGATGCGCAGTGCCTGATGGTTTTGCAGCGCCTTTGCTGGCCTCATCGCGAGCAGGCTCACTCCTACAATGATTTGAGGTGAACACAAATTCAGTGTTCACCCTGACCCTTGTAGGAGTGAGCCTGCTCGCGATAGCGATTTAACAGGCAATAAAAATATCAGCGCTGCCAGGCCGCTGGATTCACCAGATTCGCCGGCTTTTCGCCATTCAAGGCCGCGAGCAGATTCTCCACCGCACAGCGCGCCATCGCCTCCCGCGTCTCGTGCGTCGCCGAACCCATGTGCGGCGTTGCCACAACATTATCGAGCTGCAACAACAACGAGTCATGATTCAGCGGCTCACGCTCGAACACATCCAGCCCGGCCGCGCGAATCCGTTTGTTGCGCAACGCATCGATCATCGCCAATTCATCGACCACCTTGCCCCGCGAGATATTGATGAAGATGCTTTCCGGGCGCATCAATGCAAATTGCTCGGCACCGATCAAGCCTTCGGTCTGCGCCGTCAGCGGCAAGGTCAGGCAGATGAAGTCGGCCTGCGAGAGCAAGTCTTCAAGACTGCGATATTGCGCAGCGAATCGCGCCTCGACCGCGGGTTTGCGCGACTGGCTGTGATAGAGCACCGGCATGCCGAAACCGAAATGCCCACGCTGCGCCAGTGCTTCACCGATCCGGCCCATGCCGATGATCCCCAGGGTCTTGCCGTGCACATCGGTGCCGAAATGTGCCGGGCCGATGTTGCGGTTCCATTGACCGCTGCGCACCATGTTCGCCAGTTCCACGACACGGCGCGCAGTCGCGAGAATCAGCGCGAAACCGGTGTCGGCAGTGGTCTCGGTGAGCACGTCCGGGGTGTTGGTGAGGACGATTTGGCGCCGGCTCAGATAGTCGATATCGTAGTTATCGACGCCCACCGACACACTGGCAATCGCCTGCAGTTGCGGGGCGAGATCCAGCAACGCGGCATCGAGTTTCAGACTGGCGCCGAGCAAACCGTGGGCGCGGGGCAGGGCGTCACGCAATTGCATCAGGCCGTCGGCGTCGAGGCGTTCGATCAGCGTCACCTCGCACTGGTCTTGCAGACGCGCCATCAACGCTGGCGAGAGTTTCTTGTACAACACGACGTGTTTTTTCATGGCAAAAGTCTCTTCAGGAGTGCGCCGGCACGACACGCGTGGCAGCGGCTTTGGCCACGACGCGATCACTGGCGCCGGGCTTGAGGAAAATCGTCAGCACCACCGAGAGCAGCAGTGCGCCGCTCATCAGCAGATACGAAGCGCCGGGCGAACCGGTGGAGCTGTTCAGATAACCGACCAGATACGAGCCGCCGAACGAACCGAGCGCGCCCATGCTGTTGATCAACGCCATGGCGCCGCCAGCGACGTTCGCCGGGAGGATCTCCGGGACGATCGCAAAGAACGGCCCGTACGGTGCGTACATGCAGGCGCCGGCAATCACCAGCAGCGTGTATGACCACCAGAAATGTTCTGCACCCAAGGCGTAAGAGCCGTAGAACGCAATGGAGGCGATCAACAGTGGCGGCCAGACGAAGCGTTTGCGTTTTTGCAGTTTGTCCGAGCCCCACGACACGCCGAGCATGCCGATCACCGCCGCCAGATACGGCAACGCCGACAGCCAGCCGGCTTCGATCATGTCCATTTGCGCGCCGGCCTTGAGAATCGACGGCAGCCACAAGACAAAGCCATAGACGCCGATGCTCCAGCAGAAAAACTGCAGCGCAAGAATGATCACCTTCGGCGACCGGAATGCCTCGGCGTAGTTCTTCACGGCTTTGATCCCGACCTGCTCGGCAGCCAGGGCACTTTCCAGATCGTGCTTTTCCTCATCGCTCAGCCACTTCGCCTGAGCTGGACGATCATCGGCCAGACGCCACCAGATGAACGCCCAGATCACCGCCGGCAAACCTTCGATGATGAACATCCAGCGCCAGCTGAAATGCTGCACCAGATACCCCGAGACCACCGACATCCACAGCATCGTTACCGGGTTGCCGAGGATCAGAAAGGTATTGGCCCGCGAGCGTTCGGCACGGGTAAACCAGTGGCACAGATACACCAGCATCGCTGGCATCACCGCCGCTTCGACCACGCCGAGCATGAAGCGAATGACGATCAGCCAATAGGCGTTGGAGACCACGCCGGTTAACGTCGCGAGCCCGCCCCAGAGGATCAGGCTGACGAAAATCAGCTTTTTCACGCTGTGCTTTTGCGCGTAGATCGCGCCGGGTACCTGGAAGAAAAAGTAACCGAGAAAGAACAGCGCACCGAGCAGGGACGACAGCCCCGGCGTGATCATCAGGTCGGCAGCCATGCCCGATGCGGCGGCGAAGCCGTAGTTGGCGCGATCGAGATACGCCAGGCTGTAGGTGATGAACACGATCGGCATGATGTACCACCAGCGACGGCTGGCGAGGGTTGCGGTTTTCATGGTCTTGCTCCTGAGCTTGTTGTTTTTGTCGCAGCAGGTTCAAACAACTTCTCGTTCCCACGCTCTGCGTGGGGACGCCTCTAAGGACGCTCCGCGTCCTCTGTGACGCGGAGCGTCACGGTATGCATTCCCACGCTGGAGCGTGGGAACGATCGATCAAGTTCAGCCCGGGTCGGCAAACCCTCCATATCCCCGCGACTCTGCACCGCCCGACTGCCAATCCAGTTCGCGCGCTGCACCGCCTCGGCAAAACTCAGATGCTCAAGCAGGGCACTGATCATCCCCACCGCAAAGCCGTCACCGGCACCGACCGTATCGACAACGTTGGCCACCGGCACGCCGGCGACAAAGCCTTGATCCAGATGCGTGCGGTAATAAGCGCCTTGCGGCCCAAGCTTGATCGCCACCGCTTCGGCGCCTTGGTCGAGATAAAACGCGGCGATGTCCGCCGGATCCTCGAAACCGGTGAGAAGACGGCCTTCGCTCAACCCCGGCAGGACCCAATGGGCGAGGGCGGCGAGACGGTTGATTTCAGTGATCATCTCGCGCTCGCTGGCCCACAGGCTCGGGCGCAAGTTGGGATCGAACGACACGCTGCGCCCGGCATCACGCATGCGCGTCATCAGCTCGAACGACATCTCCCGCGCCGAGGCCGAGAGCGCCGGAGGAATACCCGTGGCGTGCAGATGGCGAGCGCTCAGCAGGCTTGCGCTGATTGATTGCGGCGACAGATGACTGGCCGCTGAACCGCGCCGGAAATACTCGACCTGCGGGTCGCTGCCATCGTCATTGCGCGATTTGAACTGGAACCCGGTCGGATGTTGTTTATCAACATCGACATGGCGGCAATCCAGACCTTCTTTGATCAACGTCTCGACCACAAAGCGACCCAGTGAATCGTTGCCGACCCGGCTCAACCACGCGACGTTGAAACCCAAACGCGAAAGGCCGATCGCGACATTGCTGTCCGCCCCGGCAATACGTTTGTGGAATTGCTCGACGCGGGCCAGGTCACCGGTCTGCTCGGCCACCAGCATCGCCATGGTTTCGCCGAACGAGAGAATATCGATCTCAGACATGAACAGGCTCCAGACGCGATTGACCCAGGCGGGCGAGGGCGGCGACGTGTTCGCGCGTCAGTTGCAGCAGATCATCGCCCTGCAACGGATATTCCGCCGCGCGCATAACGCCTTGGGCCATGTGCCGCAACAGTTGTTCCCACAGATGCAGGTCACTCACCGCAGGCGGCACCGCGACCAGTTTGCCGTCCTCGCGGCGCGCCACGGCTTTGCAATGCACGTAGCCAACATGTCGACCGAGCAGGCGTGCGGCGCTGGCGGCGGACTGGTCCTGCCACTGCCAGTTACCAATGTCGAAGGTCATTTTGATCGGCAGGTTGTGCTGCTCGACCGCAGCGAAAAAGCGCTGAAACGGTTCGATGCGTCCGCCGTGCAGGGTCTGGTCGTTTTCCACCAGCAACTGTACCGGGCTGAGCTTCAAGCGTTCGGCCAGGGCTTGCAGATCGTTGGTGTCGGTGAAGTAGCCGAGGGAGACTTTCAGCCATTTCGAACCAAATGCTTCGGCCTGTTGCAGGGCAGTGATCAACTCGGGATTGGGCCGCGCCTGACCTGCAAGCCACAGTTCGGTCGGTGACGAATAGATGCTTTGCAAGCCGTGGGATTGGCTGGCCTCAGCCAGTTGCGCAGGGTCTTCGCGCGTCAGCAGTTCTTCGCGCCATTCGATGCGACTCGCCCCGGCGCTCGCCAGGATTTCGATGAAAGAGCCTTGGCCGCGCTGGCGCACCAGGTCGGCGCCGTAGCTGGACAGGCTGATGGAAACGGCGGGTTTATTCATTGTTATTGACCTCTGAAACCGGTTTCATTTTTGTTCAAAAAAATATCAGGTGTTTATGTGTTGTCCTTTAGGGCGCTATCGCGAGCAGGCTCACTCCTACAGGGGAACGCATTCCAAATGTAGGAGCGAGCCTGCTCGCGATAGCGTCAGCTCAAACACCACAAATCCCAACAGTAGACCCACGCTCAATCAGCACCGGCGCGAAATCCACCACCTGCGCCACCTCATTATTTCCACGCAAACGCCTGAGCAAACACTCAAACGCCCGCGCGCCAATCTCTTGCGTCGGTTGGGCCAGCGCGGTAATCCCGCTGCCCACCAACGGATACCAATCCAGATCATCCAGGGCAATCAGCCCGACATCCTCGAATAACCGGCAGCCGATCTCGCGCAACGCCAGAGTGCAAGCCAGCGCCGCCACGCCATTGGCGCAGAACAGGGCTTTCGGGCCCGAATCAGGTGTGTTCAAAAAAGTTTGAAGATCGTTCGCAAGGCTTGGGCCGGTTTCCAGCACCGCGCCATGCATGTCTTTGCGCAGGCCAATCTGCTGCTGAAAACTGCTGACCCGCTCGATCCGAGAGCTGGTACCGTCGTACGGTTCAGTTACCAGCAGCACATCGCGATAGCCGCGCTGCTGAAGATGTTCGAGCGCCATCTCGATGGCCTGCGGGTTGTTCAGCCCGACCATGTCGCTGTCGAGCCCGCCCACTTTGCGATCCACCAGCACCAGCGGCATTTCCCGCTTCAACTCGTCCAGCTCATCCCGGTGATGGCCCAGGGTGTTCACGATCAGCCCTTCGATGTTGTACGAGCGCAGCAGCGCCAGGTGCTGGCGCTCCTGCTCGTCATCGCGGTCGGTGTTGCACACCACCAGGCTGTAACCGTGCGCACGGCAGGCGGTTTCCACTCCGTGCATCACGGCAATCGAATAAGGGTTGCGGATATCGGCCACCAGCATGCCGATCAGGCGCGTGCGGCCGCGCTTCAGGCCGCGGGCCATCTGATTGGGACGGTAGCCAAGTTCGGCAATCGCCTGCTCTATGCGCCGGGCAATGGCATCGGAAAGCAGGGAGCGGTCATCGCCGATGAAGCGCGAGACGCTGGCCTTGGACACGCCGGCGTGTTCAGCGACGTCGAGCATGGTCACGCGGCTGCGCTGGGCGGCGGAAAAATCGTTCACGGTTGGGTCTTCTTATTGTCTGAAACCGGTTCCAGGAAACAGGATAATGACCACTCCCGTCAAGTTGAAAAACTTCTGGACAATGAGTAAATCCGACCGACGGTAGCGATACCTGTCAGATCTGACAGTGGGCGATATTCCTGTATGAGCGCTTAATAAACTTCTCGTTAAGTTGTATTTCCGTTGTAGAGGCGGCCCTCAATGTCCGAAAAAAAACCACCGGGTGATGGAAAAACTGTCGTCAGTCCTGCCCCAGCGGACCCCATCTCGACACTGGACTATGCACCTCCCGGTGTCGTGGAAGTTGATGCGAACTGGGTCATCCTCGATGTTGCCCATCAAAATGGATTGACTGTAATTGTTCCACGATGGGATTCACCTTCCCCGGACGGATTGCCGAATGAACTATATCTGTATTTGAATGGCACGGAGGTTTTTCACGATACTTATATCAGTCCTCTGACTCAGCTAGAGTTCCGTCCGATCATTGATCCAAAGTACTTCTCGATCGATGGAACGTATCGACTAACGTATGAAACTGTTACCACCGGTAATCACGCCTATTCCGATCCGCGGGATCTTACTGTCAGGCGTTTGCCCGTGGTCTTGCTGCCTGAGCCCGTTTATCCGGCCGCTACACTGTGGGGGTATCTGAACTGTTTTACCCAGCCCCCAATTTGGGTGGTCGTGATCGTGCGCGTTCCGTTACCTACAAAAACAACCTGGCAGGTAGATGATGAACTGCATCTTTTTTGGGCAGGATATGAAACGCTGAATGGATCCGGTACTGCGCTTTTCTCGCATACGGTGATTAAAACACTGACAGCGCAGGATGTGATTGGTGATTATGAGTTTCGAATAACTGATTTCAAGAACTTTATAGAGCCGCTGGAAAAGGACGCCTCAGTCCGCGCGGTATATTCGATTTACCGCAAAGGTGTACTTGTTGCTGAGTCCAGTGCGGGACTAGTGAAGATTGATCGTGCCATCCCCGGGGAAAGTCATTTCTGTGGACCATGATCAATGGTGTGTGTGTTCGATGTTGGTTAATGAAATATGTTAGTGCGGGTATCACTACTTGACGAAAGGAACTGTCACATGACAATCGATATGAAATTGAATGCGGTTCAACAGGCTGCCGAAAACTCCCGAGTAGCACTCAGGCAAAAAAGTCTGAGTGCAGGCGGAGTACTGGCGGATTCACCGAAGCCCGTGATCGTCGGTGTGCCGAATGGGGGCACGGTTCCGGTCGCGTTGTTAAAAAGTACCGCAGCGCAAGCGGGAACCACGACAGCCGCTCGTCAGCCGGATCTGCCTGTAACATTGAGGGTTTCCGGCTGGGAGTTTCCGAATGACCGGGATATGGTGGTGATCGAGGGCTATCCATTTAAGCAAGGTGTGGATGATCCCGACAAGCCGGAGGATTGGGTTTGGGAAGTACTCCATACTGAACCGGCGCCTCCCGTTGCGGGCCGCCCGACCGAGTGGAACGTCACGATACCTGCAGGCAAATTGACGGACCTTCCAGCGACGGGATCAGTTTCGCCCACGCACTGGAAAATCCAGAGCTCCGGAGCCTTGGATGGCAACCCGCAATACTCTGAAATCGCGGATTATTTCGTCGATATTTTTGCTCCCTTTCACAACAAGGGCGATGTACGACTCGCCCCTCCAACTCGTCTCGACTTTCCGTTACCCCTCGGCGCCAAAATTGATACCGCTTATCTGGGAACCATCGCAACCACCGGGATGGAATTCACGCTCCCGGTCACTGACGCCAAGTGGGTCTACAAGGCGACGGATAAGGCCTTCATTTATCTGAGTTCGAACTTGCGGCCGTCACGCCAGCTTGTACCCACGCTGATTGTTGACCCGGTGCCTGCGGACGGAAAAGTCTCAATACCTGCTTCAGAGATCGGCAAACTGCAAAACGGAACCTGTTGGCTGATCATGGCCTATGAGGATGAAACCGGTAACCGCAGCCTCGATATGCTCGCCAACAGCCGAATCGTCGAGTTTGTGCCCCTGCCTGTGCCGGCGCCTCCTGTGGTTGATGCCGCTAGCCAGGCCGGAGATAACACGATCGATATCAAGGATGCCGAGGATGCCGAGCCAACCGGTATCACCGTCAGGGTCTTTCGACCGCTCAATACTCAAGATACGGATCAGGCTACGGTCTTCGTAGAAGGCTATGAAACTCTTGAGCTTGTTCCGCCGGTGGACGCATTTGGAACCAACAATGAGTTGGTGTTCAGAATGAAGTACACAGATCTCAAATTGATCTATGCCACTGAAACGGGCGGAGACCCGGATGCCCGGGAAATTCCTCTGAGTTTCAAATGGACCTGGGTACGAGGTATCCAGACCAAAGACTCCCCGCCCGCTACGCCGGATCTGGATTTGTCCTATCCAGGTGAGAATCCGGATGAACCCAGCTTGATCAACCGCAATTTCGCCAAGGTACAACTGCGTGGTGTCGACAATGTACTCAATATCCTTGGGCCTGGTGACCTGGTTACAGATCCGAAGGCCATCATCCCCATGCCGACCGGCAGCGCCAAATTACCTGCCAACGTTGTTTGTACCTGGTATTACAACGGGAAGCCGATCGCCGAATTTTCACCTGATGGATTGACTCAATTTGAAGGTGAGCTACCAGCTGCAGAGGTCGTCATCGGTGGTCCGGGGGAAAAGCTTACTTACTGGAGTTGTTCGTTTATCGGTGGCATCAATCCGCAACGCTCACTCGATGAAACGGTGACCGTGACAACGGTCAGGAAAACCGTACCCATTCCTGCGATTGATAGATTGTATCTCACCACAACGATCAACTGCCCGACCGTTGGATTTGTCAGGGGAAACAAACCTCCACTCCCTTCTCTCACATTCACGACAGCAGCAGACCCGGTTCTGGCAGGCTTGAGAAGCATCACTGCGCATTGGGTCGGAACAACTAACGCTGACGGGACGGGGCCCATCTCCGGCACGGACCAGGATGTTGACATTCCAGTGACGGGTAATGAAACCACGACGGGGATCGTTGGGTCGATTGCGGAGTATCTGACTAAAATCGTGCCTATCCAGACACGGCCGGAGCCTTTCCCTGCGCCCCCTCCACCCATTACTTATGCATCACTCAAGTATTCGGTGGAATGGACAGACGGTACTAAAGCCACTTCGGACGCCACCGTGAAAATGGTTTCAATTGTTAACGGCAATCGTGAGTTCTGTCACGAGGTGAGGTGACGCGTACGGAGTTCCATGAATGACAAGGAGGCATGAAAGTGCCTCCTTGCGTTATCTGTTACCGGATAGATCCGGACTTACCCTCCATGACTTGAGGATTAATCCTACATAAATGTAGGCGACTGGTCTGTAGTCTGGCGTGCGCTTTCGGGTCGGACTGCTCTGATGAGTGAGTCATCCTGGTCAACATTATGATACCTCCGAGTGGTTATTCTTATGGCTTCGCACATTGGTTCGACAGACGTACCTGTTTCTTGCAAAGATAAGTTGTGCTTTGTTGCATTTTCCCTTCTGGTTACATCTTTTGCCGAGGCTCGCCCCATTATTGTTGACGAGACTATCAACAACGGAGCGCTTGTTGAGGATTTCATTGTTGGTCAAGGTGCGACGTTAACGGTTAATGACGCCACCACTCTTAATATTTCTACGAATGCGGCAAAGTTGGTGGTCAATACTGGCACGTTGCAGGATATCAGAGCTAATAACGGTTCCACTGTCACGCTTGACAAAGCGACCGTCATTGCTCGAGCAAATCAGCCAGGGGTCACAATCACCAACTCGATGGCAACGATCAACAACAGCACCATCACAAGTGATGGTACTGGGCTACAAGTTGCTCGCGTGCCCAGTTCTCCGCTTACGACGGTGGTCTCGTTGTCCGGTAGCACTGTAATGGGGGGGGCAAGTGGAGCCGTGGTCAGCGCACAAACTACACTCAATATGAGTAACTCAGACCTGCTGTCTCAGAACTCTACGGGCTACGGATTGCGTCTCGCGAGTGGAGATGTCTTCGCTAGAGGGGGGCGAATGGAAGGCGGGCTTAACGGCATACTTCTGAGTGGCGATAACTTTATCAGTCGGGCCAATACACTTGTACTGGATGGCACTAAGGTAATAGGGGGAAGTGGCGCGGCTATCTCCGTGGACCCCAGCGGACGCCCAATTGCGACCAATATCCATATACTCAATGGCGCGAGTTTGACCGGCGGTAATGGCAATTTTCTGGAAGTCGGTAACAGAGGAACAGTAAATCTTATTGCTGACAATGCCGTTCTGAAAGGCGATGTGGTCGTGACAGGCGGAGCAACTACCAATATTTCTTTGCAAAACGCAAGTTCGTTGACCGGCAATCTGAATAACGTAGCAGTGATCAGCTTGAATAATCAAAGCTCTCTCAAAGGGAATGTGGGCGGCGGCGTGGCCGGCGGTTCCTCAGTGTTGATCGATAATGGCTCTACAATAGACGGGAATATTGTTGATTCTTCGCGTGTAGATATCAGCAATGGCTCTCGGTGGACCATGGCAAATAATAACCAGCTCAATAGGTTGCACCTCAATGGCGGTAATGTTGTTCTGGGGAGTGGTGGCGATTTCAAAAAACTGGATATTGTCAACCTGTCTGGTAATGGTCTGTTTGATATAAGAGCCAATTTTGCTGCTGACAAGAGCGACGTCTTCAATGTGACCGGTACGGCGACAGGTAATCATCAACTGCGGGTAGCCGCGAGCGGAACTGAATTTGCAACAGGCAACGCGATAAAAGTCGGTAGCGTTAACACGGGAGACGCCGCATTCAGCCTGTATAACGGGCGACCGGTAGATGCAGGCGCTTTCACCTACAAACTATTGAGCGAAAATGGCGGGGTGTACCTGGCGCCAGACAAGGAAGTCGTCAGTACCGGTACCAATGCAGCTCTGGCGATTGCCGGCACCGCGCCGACTATCCTGTACTCGGAAATGACCACGTTGAATAGTCGTCTTGGTGACCGACGGTTGAGTGGTAGCGAGCCCAATACCTTGACGCGGGCCACTGGCGAATCCCCCTCCGGTGTATGGATCCGCAGCTATGAGAACCAGTACAACGTGGCTAACGCCTATGGTGACGGTTTCTCACAAAAACAGCGTGGGATATCAGTGGGAGCCGACACGCCATTTCCGTTTGGTGATGGACAGTGGCTTATAGGTGGATTCGGCGGCTACAGCAAGACTGATATGGATCTGAAGTGGGGGAGCACTGCTGCAATCGACAGTTACTATGCTGGTGGTTATTTGACTTGGTACGATCGTCAAAGTGGTTATTACGTCGACACGGTGAGCAAGATCAACCAGTTTGATAACAGTGCCAAAATCACCCTGAGCGACGGAACTCGCACCCAGGGACACTATAAAAACCTTGCTGTAAGCGGCTCTGTTGAAGTGGGTAAATATGTTGCGTTTGATAACGGAATTTTTATCGAACCTTTTACCCAGATTGCCGCTGCCGTTGCGCAGGGCAAGGACTACACGCTCGATAATGGCATGCGAGTTAGCAATGACCACGCACGCTCACTCGTAGGTAAGGTAGGGACATCGGTCGGGAGTCAAATTCGTCTGGATCGCGGCGGAGAACTGCAGCCTCGGCTAAAGGTAGCACTGGCGCATGAGTTTATAAAAAATAACGAGGTCAGTGTAAATGGCGCCGACTTTACTAATGATCTTTCGTCCACCAGCGTGGAGTTGGGCGCGGGCATTAACTGGGTGCCAGCGCGGAAAAGCTGGCAGGTATACTCCGAAGTCAGTACCAGCAAGGGGAAGACGGTCAACCAGGAATGGGGCGCAGGTGTAGGGTTGAGTTACAATTTCTAGAATAAAAAAAGGAAGCGATTGCTTCCTTTTTTGTTTTCAATGAAACGGGTCAAATGACTGATGTACTGTAAGCCAGATCCCCGGAGATCATGAATGACTGTCCATCCGTATCACTTACTGTGACGTCCAACTTGCCTGTTATGGTGCTCAGTTCATCTCTTTTATAGCCGAGCGTCAATATCACCGTGCCTTTCGTCGCGGTATGAATATACGGCTCTGGGTCGGAGGTGTCGGTATAGTCCATGTACAGTCCCTTCGGCTCGTCCGGAATAAAAAACTGGCCCGATTTTGATTCTTCTGGAAGGGCAAGGGTAATGGTTTTCTTGTCGACTCGATTCTCATCTACTTTTACGGTGTATTCGGCAGAAAACACCCAATAGTTTCCGCCCAGGTCCGGTAGATCTTTAAGCTCAAGAGTGAAATATTTCGCGTTGAAATCTTCCGTGTCTCCATTGCGAAGTACTTTTGCAGTGAATGAGTTGACGAGTCTGATTTGTGGTTTGACTAGCGCATTCATGAATGTTTCTCCAGAGTTAAGGGGGAGCTAATCCATAAGCCGGATCCAGCTTAAAGCATGGATGAACTATATAAGCGCGAGTGCTTTACTTTGTATACTGTCAGAGTTGACAGGTAGGCAGATGCAGGAAAGTGTGGATTGGTTTTTATACGTTCCCGCTATATCAAAAAGTAATTTTTGTGGCAGATTGGATGTGCGCCATCGACTGTGGAAGACAACTTTCATCAGCCGAACAAGCCAGCAGCAATATTAATTGAGAACCCCAGAATCGCCGTATTGAAAACAAACCCGATCAACGACTGCGCCAGCACGATCTTGCGCATCTCCCGCGTTGCCACGCCAACATCCGCCGTCTGCACCGCCACGCCGATGGTGAACGAGAAGTACAGAAAGTCCCAGTAATTGGGCGTTGTCAGGCCTTCGGCAAAGCGCAGCGCCGGTTCCTTGCCGTCCCAGGTGTAAAACAGCCTGGCGTAGTGGACGCAGAAAATCACCCCGATCAGCAGCCATGAGCCGATGACCGTCAGTGCGGTGAAGCCGTAGTGCATGAGTTTGCGGCTGGTCTCCAGATCCTTGCTGCCGGCCAGTTCCAGGGTGATGGTGGCCAGACTGGCCAGTGCGGCGATGCACACCACAAACAGCACCAGCCCGGCATTTTCATCTTCGACTTCGGCGATGCGTTTGACGTCTGGAGCCTTGGCGCGCACGGTCAGCCAGAACATCAGGACCAAATAAGTCCAGACGCCGGCGTTCCAGCCGATGAGGATTTTGCTGACGATCGAGTCAGCGGGAGCGAGCAGCCCGGTGGCGAGACCGACCAGCGCGGCGGCGGAGAGGCGAGGGTGGGTACGGGCGAGAAAGCGCATGGGGACTCACTTGGTGAACTGTCCCAGCACCATAGCTCACACACCCTTGCTTTTGTAGGAGCTGCCGCAGGCTGCGATCTTTTGATTTGTTTTGAAGATCAAAAGATCGCAGCCTGCGGCAGCTCCTACTTTTGCATCAGTGCCTGGTGAATCGTTGTACGAGCTTCATGACGACGACGAAGAAGACCGGGACGAAGATCACCGCCAGCGTCGCGGTGATCATTCCGCCGATCACGCCGGTGCCGATGGCTTGTTGGCTCGCGGAACTGGCGCCAGTGGCGATGGCCAGTGGGACTACGCCGAGAATGAACGCCAGTGACGTCATCACGATCGGACGCAGACGCAGACGCGCGGCCTGCAACGTCGCATCGATCAGGTCATGCCCTTCGTCATACAAGCTCTTGGCGAACTCGATGATCAGGATCGCGTTCTTCGCCGACAGACCAATGATGGTGATCAGGCCAACCTTGAAGAACACATCATTGGGCATCCCGCGCAGTGTCACCGCGAGTACCGCGCCGAGCACGCCCAATGGCACCACCAGCAACACCGAAGTTGGGATCGACCAACTCTCATACAGTGCCGCCAGGCAGAGAAATACGATCAGCAGCGACAACCCGAGCAGGATCGGCGCCTGACTGCCGGACAGGCGTTCCTGCAACGACAACCCGGTCCATTCCTGGCCCAGGCCTTTTGGGCCTTGGGCAACCAGACGTTCAATCTCGGCCATGGCTTCGCCCGTGCTGTGCCCCGGTGCCGGCTCGCCGGAAATGGCAATCGCCGGATAACCGTTGTAACGGGTCAACTGTGCCGGGCCCTGAATCCATTTGGCCTGCACAAATGCCGACAGCGGCACCATTTTTCCGTTGTTGTTGCGTACGTGCATCTTCAGCAGGTCATCGACCTGACTGCGCTGGCTGCCTTCGGCCTGTACGACCACGCGCTGCATCCGTCCCTGATTGGGGAAGTCATTGATGTAGCTCGAGCCGACGGCGGTGGACAGCACGCTGCCGATATCGGCAAACGACACGCCCAACGCATTGGCCTGTTTGCGGTCCACTTCGAGTTGCACTTGCGGTGCTTCGGCCAGTGCGCTTTCACGCACGTTCATCAGCACCGGGCTTTTCTCGGCGGCGGCTAGCAGTTCGGTGCGCGCCTGCATCAATGTTGCGTGGCCGAGGCCGCCGCGATCCTGCAAACGGAACTCGAAACCACTCGATGTGCCCAGGCCATCGACCGGCGGTGGCAGCACGGCGAAGGCCATGGCGTCCTTGATCTGGCTCAGGGCGATATTCGCGCGATCAGCAATCGAGCTTGCCGAGTCGTCGCTGCCGCGCTGCGACCAGTCCTTCAATGTGCTGAACGCCAAGGCTGCGTTCTGCCCGCTGCCGGAGAAGCTGAAACCGAGAATCACCACGCTGTCGCTGATCCCCGGTTCGCCAGCGTTATGCGCCTCGAACTGTTCGGCCACCTGCACCGTACGGTTCTTGGTCGCGCCGGGTGGCAGCTGAATATCGGTGATGGTGTAACCCTGGTCTTCGACCGGCAGGAACGAGGAGGGCAGGCGCGCAAAAAGCAGACCCAGGCCGACCAGCAACACGCCGTAGATCAGCAGATAGCGACCGGTACGTTTCAGCGCATAACCGACCCAGCCCTGATAACGATCGGTCAGTTGCTCGAAGCGGCGGTTGAACCAGCCGAAGAACCCGCGTTTTTCGTGGTGTTCGCCTTTGGCGATCGGTTTGAGCAGCGTTGCGCACAGCGCCGGGGTCAAGGTCAGGGCGAGAAACGCCGAGAACAGAATCGAAGTGGCCATCGACAGCGAGAACTGCTGGTAGATCACCCCGACCGAGCCTTGCATGAACGCCATCGGAATGAACACCGCCACCAGCACCAGCGTGATGCCGATGATAGCGCCAGTGATCTGCGTCATCGCCTTGCGTGTGGCTTCCTTGGGCGACAAACCCTCGGTGGCCATGATCCGCTCGACGTTCTCGACCACGACAATCGCGTCGTCCACCAGAATGCCAATGGCCAGAACCATGCCGAACATGGTCAGCACGTTGATCGAGAAACCCAGCGCCAGCATGGTCGCGAACGTGCCCATCAATGCCACAGGCACCACCAGTGTCGGGATCAGCGTGTAACGCACGTTCTGCAGAAACAGGAACATCACCGCAAACACCAGCAACATCGCTTCGCCCAAGGTGTAGACCACTTTGGTAATCGAGACTTTGACGAACGGTGAAGTGTCGTACGGGATCTTGTATTCCACGCCCGCCGGGAAATAGCGCGCCAGCTCATCCATCTTCGCCCGCACCAGCGTCGCGGTGTTCAGCGCGTTGGCACCCGGCGACAGCTGCACGCCGACGGCGGTCGACGGTTTGCCGTTGAGGCGTGTACCGAACTGATATTCCTGACTGCCAACCTCGACCCGGGCGACGTCACCGATGCGCACGGTCGAGCCGTCGGGATTGGCCTTGAGCACGATGTCGGCAAATTCTTCCGGCGTCGACAACTGGCCCTTGACCAGAATCGTCGCGGTGATTTCCTGGCTGGACGGGTTGGGCAAATCGCCAATGCTACCGGCGGAAACCTGGGCGTTCTGCGCGACGATGGCGGCGTTGACGTCAGCCGGCGTCAGGTTGAAACCGATGAGTTTCTGCGGATCGATCCAGATGCGCATCGCTCGCTCGGCGCCATACAGTTGCGCCTTGCCGACGCCATCCAGACGCTTGATCTCGTTCATCACGTTGCGCGCCAGATAATCGCTGAGCGCGACGTCATCAAGCCTGCCGTCACTGGACGTCAGGGTGATCAACAAAAGGAAACCGGAAGAGACCTTCTCCACCTGCAAGCCTTGCTGATTGACCGCTTGCGGCAGGCGTGACTCGACCACTTTCAGACGGTTTTGCACGTCAACCTGCGCCAGTTCCGGATTGGTGCCGGGCTGGAAGGTCGCTTTGATGGTCGCGCTGCCAAGGCTGCTCTGCGATTCGAAGTACAACAGGTGATCGGCGCCGTTGAGCTCTTCCTCGATCAGGCTGACCACGCTTTCATCGACGGTCTGCGCCGAGGCGCCCGGGTACACGGCATAGATTTCGATCTGCGGCGGCGCGACGTCGGGGTATTGCGCCACCGGCAATTGCGGGATGGCCAGCGCACCGGCCAACAGGATGAACAGCGCGACGACCCAGGCAAACACCGGGCGGTCGATAAAGAACTGCGGCATAGAAAAGCGTCCTGCTTACTGACCAGAAGTCTGGGCAAGTGGAAGAGGGGTGTCGTCGATCTGCACTTTTTCGCCGGCACGGGCGTGCTGCAGGCCTTCAATGACAATGCGGTCGCCGGGCTTGAGTCCGCCGGTGACGATCCAGCGATCGTTTTGCACCGCGCCCAGTTGCACCGGTTGCTGCGCCACACGCATTTGCGCGTCGACGGTCAGTACTTGCGCGATGCCGGCGCTGTCACGTTGAACGGCGCGTTGCGGCACGGTAATACCGTTCTGGATCTTCGCCTGTTCGATGCGCACACGGATGAAACTGCCCGGCAGCAGGTCGAGATCGGGGTTTGGAAATTCGCTGCGCAGGATGATCTGGCCGGTGCCCGGATCAACCGTGATATCGCTGAACAGCAGTTTGCCGGGCATCGCATAGAGACTGCCGTCATCCTGAATCAGCGTGACCTTGACCTGATCCTGACCGACCTCCTGCAACTGCCCGGAGCGGAACGCGCGACGCAGTTCGTTGAGCTCGCGGGTCGATTGCGTGACGTCGGCGTGAATCGGGTTCAGCTGTTGAATCAACGCCAGCGGCGTGGTTTCGTTCTGCCCGACCAGCGCGCCTTCGGTGACCAGTGCGCGACCGACACGCCCGGAAATCGGCGCGACGACGGTGGCGTAGCCGAGATTGAGTTTCGCCCGTTCGACGGCGGCTTTGTTCGCCGCGACATCGGCGGCGGTTTGCCGGGCATTGGCGCGCGCGTTGTCGTAGTCCTGAGCACTGATGGCTTTGTCGTCGATCAATTGCGCGTAGCGTTGTTCCTGCAATTTCGCCTGGAAGGCATTGGCTTCGGCTTTGCGCAGCGCGGCTTCGGCGCTGTCGAGGTCAGCCTTGAATGGCGCCGGATCGATGCGAAACAACACGTCGCCCTTTTTCACGTCGCTGCCTTCGCGAAAGGTCCGTTGCAGCACCACGCCGGCAACCCGTGCGCGCACTTCGGCAATGCGCGGCGCCGCGACGCGGCCGCTGAGTTCGCTGCTGATCGACAGGGGATGGGCCTCGATGGTTTCGATGCGCACGGTGGCCGGTGGCGCCTGTTCCTCGGCTTTCGAGGACGAGTCACAGGCACTCAGCGTCAGCGCCATTGCGATCAGGCCGAGCCCGGCCAACAGTTTGTTCGACATTTACCACCCCCAATATTGATGCGCGCATCCTACGGCCAGTCGCGCAGAGTAGCGGTGAAGCTTTGTAGGCGCTGTGTGAAATTGTGTAAGGGTTTTACTCAGGGACGGGTGAGGGCGTATATCCTTTAGCCCTTGAAATTTATTGCGACAGTTGCATCGCCATCGCGGGCAAGCCCGCTCCCACAGGGATTGGTTGTGGACACAAATCATGTGAACACCCGAAAACACTGTGGGAGCGGGCTTGCCCGCGATGAGGCCTTCAATGTCGCCACCGCACTTTCTGGAACACCTCCATGCCCAACATCCTCCTGGTCGAAGACGACACCGCCCTCGCCGAACTGATTTCCAGCTATCTGGAGCGCAATGGCTATTCCGTCAGCGTCATCGGCCGTGGCGATCACGTACGGGAGCGGGCGCGAGTCAATCCGCCGGATCTGGTGATTCTCGACCTGATGCTGCCGGGCCTCGACGGCTTGCAGGTGTGCCGCTTGCTGCGTGCCGACTCGGCGACGTTGCCGATCCTGATGCTCACCGCCCGCGATGACAGCCACGATCAGGTTCTGGGCCTGGAAATGGGCGCTGACGATTACGTCACCAAGCCTTGCGAGCCGCGTGTTTTGCTCGCGCGGGTGCGTACCTTGTTGCGCCGCAGCAGCCTCGGCGAGCCGTTGACGGTCAACGATCGCATCGTCATGGGCAACCTGTGCATTGATCTGTCCGAGCGCACCGTGACCTGGCGCGAGCAGTTGGTCGAACTGTCCAGCGGCGAGTACAACTTGCTGGTCGTGCTGGCCCGGCATGCCGGCGAAGTGCTGAGCCGTGACCAGATTCTGCAACGTTTGCGCGGCATTGAATTCAACGGCACCGACCGTTCGGTAGACGTCGCGATCTCCAAGCTGCGGCGCAAGTTCGACGACCACGCCGGCGAGGCACGCAAGATCAAGACCGTGTGGGGCAAGGGTTATCTGTTCAGCCGTTCCGAGTGGGAATGCTGAGCTGATGTTTCGCATCCTGTTTCGCCTGTATCTGGTGACGATTATCTCGTACAGCGCGGCGATCTATCTGGTACCGGACCTGGTGGTCATGGCCTTTCGTGATCGCTTCGTCACCTACAATCTCGATTATTCGCGCGGCCTGCAATCGCTGATCACCAAGCAGTTCCATGCTGCGCCGCACGATCAGTGGCCGGCGATTGCGGCGTCGATGGACAAGGATTTCCAGCCGTTGCACATCGTCCTCGCGCGTATCGACGACGCCGACTTCACCGCGATCGAGCAGCAACGGCTACGTCGTGGCGAGAACGTGGTGCGCATCGGTGACTGGGGCTGGCGCACGTTGGCGGTGACGCCGCTGAATGACGACATGGCGGTGCAAATGGTCGTGCCGCCGGACCCGATGGACGTCAATCTGTTGTACTGGAGCATCAACGTGCTGATCGGCGCGAGCCTGTTGGCGTGCCTGCTGCTGTGGTTGCGCCCGCACTGGCGCGATCTCGAACGCCTCAAGGGCACCGCCGAACGCTTCGGTAAAGGCCATTTGAGCGAACGCACAAAAATCGCCCAGAGTTCCAACATCGGCAGTCTGGCCAACGTCTTCGATACCATGGCCGGCGACATCGAAAACCTCCTGAATCAGCAGCGCGACCTTCTTAACGCTGTCTCCCATGAGCTGCGTACACCGCTGACGCGTCTCGATTTCGGCCTCGCGCTGGCGCTGTCTGACGACTTGCCGACCGCCAGCCGCGAGCGCTTGCAGGGTCTGGTCGCGCACATTCGTGAACTCGATGAGCTGGTGCTTGAGCTGCTATCCTACAGCCGCTTGCAGAACCCGGCGCAATTGCCTGAGCAGGTTGAAGTCTCGCTGGACGAATTCATCGACAGCATTCTCGGCAGCGTCGATGAGGAACTGGAGTCGCCGGAAATCGTCATTGACGTGTTGCTGCATGGCCAGCTCGAACGCTTCTCGCTGGACCCGCGCCTGACCGCCCGCGCCATCCAGAACCTGCTGCGCAATGCCATGCGTTATTGTGAAAAACGCATCCAGATTGGCGTGCAGGTGAATGGCGAAGGGTGTGAGATCTGGGTCGACGACGACGGGATCGGCATCCCGGATGATGAGCGCGAACGGATTTTCGAGCCGTTCTACCGCCTGGACCGCAGCCGTGACCGAGCCACCGGTGGGTTTGGCCTGGGGCTGGCCATCAGCCGCCGGGCACTGGAAGCGCAGGGCGGCACGTTGACCGTTGAATCCTCCCCATTGGGCGGCGCCCGCTTCCGGCTATGGCTACCCACCCCCTGAAGCCCCTGTAGGAGCTGCCGCAGGCTGCGATCCGTTGATGTTGTTTTTAAGATCAAAGGATCGCAGCCTGCGGCAGCTCCTACATGGGTTAGATGAGGTCGCTTGACTGGATCAGGCCGACCCCGGCCAGTTGCATGCGCTCGGTCGCGGCTGCCAGCGAGCCCTGCAGATCAATCGCCCGACAGGCATCCAGCACGACAAATGCGTTGAAGCCCGCCGTGCGTGCATCCAGCGCGGAAAACATCACGCAGAAATCCAGCGCCAGTCCGACCATATAGACCGTGTCGATGCCACGCTCCTTGAGATAGCCGGCGAGCCCGGTGACCGTGGTGCGGTCGGCTTCGAGAAACGCCGAATAACTGTCGATGTCCGGGTTGCAGCCTTTGCGAATTACCAGTTGCGCGTGGGGCAGATCGAGTTCTGGGTGGAACTCGGCGCCGGGTGTTGCCCGTACGCAATGATCCGGCCATAGCGTCTGCGGGCCGTAGGGCAACTCAATCACATCGTAAGGCTTGCGCCCGGGATGGCTCGAGGCGAACGAAGCATGCCCGGCAGGGTGCCAGTCCTGCGCAATGATGACCTGCTTGAAAAGGCCGGCGAGACGGTTGATCAGCGGGACGATCTGATCGCCTTCAGGTACGGCCAACTGCCCGCCGGGGGTGAAGTCGTTCTGCACGTCGATGACCAGCAGCGCGCTGCGCGGGGAAATCTGCATCGGTATGTCCTCCTTGGATAATCACCCGCACAGAATAGTGGCAGCGGCCGTCATGCGCTCAGTCGTTCGATCAAATGCCTGGCCAGAACCTCTAGCTCCGGCGCCGGGTTATGCCCGATCAACATCCACGCGTGCTCGCGTTCGGTCCAGTACACCACGTTCATGGCGTGCCGGCGTTCGTGAGCCAGCGGCTGACTGCCGCTGTTGGAACGGGTGACGCATAAGGCCATGGGGCCATGCCTGGCATCGAGATAGGTTATTTGCGCGATCGGCACGCCATCGTATTCGAGCATTTGCGCGCGCTTGAACTCGGCGCCGGGCAGCCTCAGCGTGGCCGGTGCGAGGCTCAGGCCCAACCGCGTGTCCACCGTACGCAACTGCGCGCGCTGACTCGCCTCGTCTGCCGGCAGATGATCAAGCGTCTGCGGGACATAAAGCGCCATGTAGTCGCCGACCAGTTCACGCCAGTTGTGGTCTTGCTGCGCTTGCCAGCCGAGCAACAGTCGATCGGCCAACACGCCGCCAGCCACCAGGGTGGCGGCCGCCGCGCCGATAAACCAGCGTCGGCTCAGCCCCGGATGTTCCGGTGACGCAATGCCGTCGAGCCGAGCCTGCAGGCGTTCCAGAGGCGCTTGCTGCGCCAGTTCATCGTAGGCCGCTTTGTACGGCAGACTGCTGCGGCTGAGCCATTGCACACGCAGGCTGAGCAGCGGATCGTCGGCGATCGCACTGTCGAGCTGGCTGCGCTGTTCGCGGTCGAGTTCATTGTCCAGGTAAGCGACCAGTTGTTCATCCGAAGGTGTGTTCATGACCGGTCTCCTTCGGTGGTTTTCGGCACCGCTTGCAGCGGCGGGTATTCGGCGAGTTTCAGGCGTGCGGTGGCCAGGCGGCTCATCACCGTGCCGATCGGCACTTGCAGGACATCGGCGACTTCGCGGTAGGACAAGCCTTCGACATAAGCCAGGTACACGGTTTCACGCTGGGTCTCGGGCAGGGCATCGACGCGGCGTATCACTTGCGCGGCCAGCACATGGGTTTGCGCGGCATATTCGCCATCGAACGCCAACTGGCCGTCGGCATCGACTTGGCCCGCGCCCTGACGCACACGCCGCGCGCGTACTTCATTGAGCCAGATCGAATGCAGAATGCTCAGCAGCCAGCGGTCCATACGCGTGCCGGCAATGTATTGAGCAAAACGCTCGAGCGCGCGCACACAGGTCGCCTGCACCAGATCCTCGGCGACATGCCGATTGCGCGACAGCAGCAAGCCGTAGCGCCACAATCGCGCCAGATGCTGTCCGAGTTCCGCTCTGAATGCCTGATCGCTGACGATGATGGCCTCCGCTATTGATGTCAGGTTTTCGATGAGTCGTTAATGGCTTGCGCCAGGTCCTGGTATTCCTCGCACGTCGTGCCGCAGATCGACTGGATCTGCTGCAACTGTTCTTGCGCGAGGTCGACGCGGCCTTTGATCACGTAGGCTTCGCCGAGGTATTCGCGCACTTGCGCGTACTGCGGATCGAGTTTCACCGATTGCAGGTAATAGCTGATGCCTTCGTCGGTACGCCCGAGTTTGCGCGTGGCGTACCCGCGATAATTCAGCGCCTTGGCGGTGTTCGGTTGTTTCAGCGTGTCGAGCAACGCCAATGCTTCCTCGTAGCGGCCAGCCTTGGCCAGACGATAGGCGTAATCGGTGCGGTCGGCATCGGGCAACAGGCTGCTGGTCTGCAAGACGCATTTTTGCGTTTTGCTGTCCCAGACCTGGCCTTTCGGGCATTCAGGCTTCTGCACCGGCTCGTCGTCGTCACCATTGGCGAAGGCCAAATGACTGGACATGGCAGCCGCCAGTAGCAGCGGGGCGGCGAACATAACGGAACGGATAGTCATGGGCAAGGCTCCAGAGTGAAAGTGTCGTTTCAGTTGGAAACACGTCCCGGCAACATGCGCCGCAAGGTGTTGTCGCGCAGGCCGTAGTGATGCACCAGCGCGACGATCGCGTGCAAAGACGCGAGGATAATGATGGCCCACGCTACTTGTTCATGCAGGCCGCCAAACACCGACTTCATGCTTTTGTCGAAGGCAATCAGGGTTGGGACATCAAACAGCCCGAAGAAGTTGAAAGGTTCGGCCTGAGCCCAGCGCAAGAAAAACCCCAGCACGATCTGACTCAACAGCAGCGCGTACAGCGCCAGGTGTGCGGTTTTCGCCAGAATGTTCAGTGCGCCCTTGTTCGCCGGCGGCAAGCGCCGCCCCTTGAACAAACGCCAGAGCACCCGGCCGACAACAATGACGGCCAGCAAGATGCCAAAGGAGATGTGCAATGCCTGCAGCTCTTTGCGCAGCGGCGTGCCTTTGGGCAATTGCTCCCAAATCTGCGCGCAGGCAAACAGGCCGATCACCAGCGCGGCAGTCAGCCAGTGCAGGGTCATGGTCAGTCGGTCGTAACGGACGGGTATATCAGTGGTCGTAACGCTCATCGGTCATCCTCGTGGGCAATATAGGGTTAACACCCGAGGGTGAATTTTTATTCATTGCATTGTCAGTGACTGTTCAAGGTCGCGGTAAATTCAAGCGCTATGCTCGTGAACATCCGCCGTCGATCCGATGCTTCGCCATAAGGGGAAACTGCCATGAACGAACAGCTCCATCACTCCGCCGCCGGCTACAAGACCGCTGCCGACACTTATGTCAAAGGACGGCCGGATTATCCGCCGCAGGTCGCCGACTGGCTGACCGCGACGTTGGGGCTGGATGCTCACAAGACCGTGATTGATCTCGGCGCGGGCACCGGCAAATTCACCGGCCGACTCGTGGCGACGGGCGCGCAGGTGATTGCTGTCGAACCGGTGCCGCAGATGCTTGAGAAACTCTCCGAGGCATGGCCCGATGTGCTGGCCGTCAGCGGTACTGCGACGGATCTGCCCTTGCCGGACGCGTCGGTCGATGTGGTGGTTTGCGCTCAGGCGTTTCACTGGTTTGCCAGTCAGGCGGCGTTGACCGAGATCGCCCGGGTGCTCAAGCCCGGTGGCAAGCTTGGACTGATCTGGAACCTGCGTGATACGCAGGTGAGCTGGGTGCCGAAACTCGATGCCATCGTCAATGCGCTGGAGGGTGATACGCCGCGTTATTACACCGGCGAATGGCGCAAGGCGTTCCCCCATCCGCGCTTCGGCCCGTTGCAATTGCAGCAGTTCCACAACGGCCATACCGGCTCACCGGAGGACGTGATTTTCAATCGAGTGCGTTCGACCAGTTTCATTGCCGCACTGCCGGACGCACAACGGGCGAAGGTTGATGAGCAGATTCGCGCGTTGATCGCGTCCGAGCCGCAGTTGCGCGGCAGGGATGTGGTGACGGTGCCCTACGAAACCGCCGCCTTCGTCACGCAAAAACCCCTGTAGGAGCTGCCGCAGGCTGCGATCTTTTGATTGTGATTCTTAAAAGACCAGATCAAAAGATCGCAGCCTGCGGCAGCTCCTACAGGGGGCGGTGTGATAGTCCCGCATTTGGCTGAACCGCCACTGTGATGCCTTGTTATAGTTCGGGCCTCATTTTCAGCCCGGTAAAGGATCACTGCCATGACTCAATACTCCGCCTTCAGCGTCGAACTGGCCGATAACATCGCCCATGTGCAGATCAATCGCCCGGAAAAGATCAACTCGATGAACGCGGCGTTCTGGAGCGAGATCGTCGAGATTTTCCAGTGGATCGACGACACCGACGAAGTGCGCGTGGTGGTGCTCAGCGGCAACGGCAAACATTTCTCCTCGGGCATCGACCTGATGATGCTCGCCGGCGTCGCCAATGAACTGGGCAAGGACGTCGGCCGCAACGCGCGCCTGCTGCGCCGCAAGATCCTCACCCTGCAAGCTTCGTTCAACGCCGTCGACAACTGCCGCAAACCGGTGCTCGCGGCGATTCAGGGTTACTGCCTGGGCGGCGCTATCGATTTGATCGCGGCCTGCGACATGCGTTATGCCGCCGAAGACGCCCAATTCTCGATCAAGGAAATCGATATCGGCATGGCCGCCGATGTTGGCACTTTGCAACGGTTGCCACGGATCATCGGGGACGGCATGCTGCGTGAACTGGCTTATACCGGTCGCACCTTTGGCGCTGACGAAGCGCGCAGCATCGGCCTGGTCAATCGCGTCTACAGCGACAAGGATGCGTTGCTCGAAGGCGTGATCGACATTGCCCGCGAGATCGCTTCGAAGTCGCCGATCGCGATTACCGGCACCAAGGAAATGATCAGCTACATGCGCGACCATCGCATCGACGACGGCCTCGAATACGTTGCCACCTGGAACGCCGCCATGCTGCAATCCACCGATTTGCGCGTGGCCATGGCCGCCCACATGAGCAAACAGAAACCCGAATTTCTGGACTGAAAAACCATGACAGCTCGCTGGACCACTGCAGTACTCGACACCGATCAACCGGGCGGCTGGGCCGTGGCACGCAGCCCGGAAGGCTTTCTGTTCGATGACAACGGCGCGCTGTTCCCACGGGAATGGCTCAAGCGGCAGGACTTGTCAGTCCTCACTGAGCACGGCATTGGCCATCTCGACGGCGAGCCGGTCTACCTGCTCGAACTGCGCAGTGCCAGCGAGGTGCCGGGTTGCAACTGGAAAGGTCTGCGGGCATTCATGCTCGAGGGTGATCACACGATTTACAAAGTGCTCGGTTACGCCGCGCAGATTGGCACTTGGGCGCGCGAGCATCGTTTCTGCGGTAACTGCGGACAGGCCATGACGCAAGTGCCACGGGAGCGGGCGATGTATTGTCAGCCGTGCGACCTGCGCAGTTATCCGCGCATTTCGCCGAGCATGATCGTGCTGATCACCCGTGGCGACGAGATTCTGCTGGGGCGTTCACCGCGTTTCGTCACCGGGGTTTACAGCACGTTGGCCGGGTTTGCCGAGCCGGGCGAATCGGCCGAGGATTGCCTGATTCGTGAAGTGCGCGAAGAAGTGCAGATCGAGGTGAAGAACATTCAGTACCTGGGCAGCCAGTGCTGGCCGTTCCCGCACTCGATGATGCTCGGCTTCCATGCCGAATACGCCGGTGGCGAGATTGTCTGTCAGGAAGACGAGATCGAAGACGCCCAGTGGTTCAACGTGCACGACCTGCCGCCGTTGCCGGCGTCCAAGTCGATTGCCCGTTACCTGATCGACGTCTACGTGGCGCGGCGCTTAGGCCACGCTGAACCAGTGTTGCCAGGCTAGGCGCACGGTCAAACCCAACACCACGGTGATGAACACCGGGCGAATGAACTTGGCGCCACCGCTGATTGCGGTGCGCGCGCCAAAGAACGCGCCGACCATCACCGACAGGCCCATGCTCAGGCCGATGATCCAGTCCACCTGCCCGGAAAACACGAACACCGACAGCGCCGCAATGTTGCTGACGAAGTTCATGCTGCGCGCCACGCCGCTGGCCTTGACCAGATCGATCGGGTAGAGCAGAAGGCTGCTCACTGTCCAGAACGCGCCGGTGCCGGGGCCGGCCACACCGTCATAGAAACCGAGGCTGAAGCCTTGGGTCGATTGCCATTTCTTCTTGATCGGTGCGTCGCTGTCCAGCGGCGCTTTTGGCGTACCGCCGAACAGCAAATACAAACCGCAGGCGAAGACGATCACCGGGAGCATCTTGTTCAGCCATTCCGCCGGCAGGTAATGGGCGACGATGGCGCCGGTCAATGCCCCGACCAATGTGCCGACAATCGCGTGCACCCATTGGCGTGGATGGAACAGCTTGCGTTTGTAGAAGGTGAAACTGGCGGTGGCCGAGCCGAACGTCGAGCTGAGTTTATTGGTGCCCAGCACCAGGTGCGGTGGCAGGCCGGCGGTCAGCAGCGCAGGCGTGGTCAACAGACCGCCACCGCCGGCGATGGCATCGATGAAACCGGCAATGAAAGCGACGATAGCCAGAATGGCCAGGGTGGTGAGGTCAACGCTGAGTTCGAAAGGCATGGAATCGGCTTATTCGGCAGGGCGCAGAACGGGAGCTGCGGGGAGGGCGGTCATGTTACCTGTATCCAACTTTTGCGGCGACCCGTCTGACGCCTTCGCGAGCAGGCTCGCTCCCACAGTTTTTGGGTTGGTCACAAAATCAATATTCACCAAAAATCCCCTGTGGGAGCGGGCTTGCTCGCGAAGGCGGCATCCCAGCCAATGCAAAACCTACTGTTGCCCACTCAACATCCAGCCAACAAATCCCCCTTAAAAAAACATCTTGATAGCCGGGAAACCCAAAAAAATCAGGCACTCCAGCCTTGGCACGCTTGCTGCTCTATCACTCCCATCTCCCCCAAATGTCCCGAGGACACGCCAATGAGTCAGCAAGCCGTGAAATTTGCCTACTGGGTGCCGAACGTCAGCGGTGGGCTGGTGGTCAGCAAGATTGAACAGCGCACCGACTGGGGCATCGACTACAACCGCAAACTCGCACAGATCGCCGAAGCCGCCGGGTTCGAATACGCGCTGACGCAGATCCGCTTCACCGCCGGTTACGGCGCCGAGTTCCAGCATGAGTCGGTTGCGTTCAGTCATGCCTTGCTGGCCGCCACGACCAGACTGAAAGTCATCGCAGCCATTTTGCCCGGCCCGTGGCAACCGGCGCTGGCGGCCAAACAACTGGCGACCATCGATCAACTTACCAACGGGCGCATCGCGGTAAACATCGTCAGCGGCTGGTTCAAAGGTGAGTTCCAGGCCATCGGCGAACACTGGCTGGAGCACGACGAGCGCTACCGCCGTTCCGAGGAGTTCATTCGCTCATTGCGCGGTGTCTGGAGTCAGGACAACTTCAGCTTTCGCGGCGACTTCTACCGTTTCGACAATTACACCCTCAAGCCAAAACCACTGGGCCGTCCGGAAATCTTTCAGGGCGGCAGCTCGCGTGCGGCGCGGGACATGGCCGCAAGGGTTTCGGACTGGTATTTCACCAACGGCAATAGCGTTGAAGGGATCAAGGCGCAGGTTGACGATATTCGTGGCAAAGCGGCGGCGAATAACCATTCGGTGAAGATCGGCGTCAACGCGTTCGTCATTGCTCGCGACACCGAGGAAGAGGCGCGGGCAGTGCTGGCGCAGATCATCGATCAGGCCGATCCTGAAGCGGTGAATGCCTTTGGCGACGCAGCGAAACAGGCGGGCAGGGCGTCACCGGAGGGAGAGGGTAACTGGGCGAAATCGACGTTCGAGGATCTGGTGCAGTACAACGATGGTTTCAAGACCAACCTCATCGGTACACCGTTGCAGATTGCCGAGCGGATTGTCGCGCTGAAAGCAGTGGGGGTGGATCTGGTGTTGGCGGGCTTTCTGCATTTTCAGGAAGAGGTGGAATACTTCGGCCAGCGCGTGTTGCCACTGGTGCGCGAGCTTGAATCGGAAAAAACCGCAGCAGTAGCCTGATCGCAACACATCCCCTGTAGGAGCTGCCGAAGGCTGCGATCTTTTGATGTTGTTTTTAAGATCAAAAGATCGCAGCCTTCGGCAGCTCCTACAGGGGGTGAGGTCATAGGCCGAGGTCGGACAGGCCCGGGTGATCATCCGGGCGGCGGCCCAGTGGCCAGCGGAACTTGCGTTCGCTCTCTTTGATCGGCAGGTCGTTGATGCAGGCATAGCGCTGGAACATCAAGCCCTGCTCATCGAACTCCCAATTCTCGTTGCCATAGGAACGGAACCAATTGCCCGAATCGTCGTGCCATTCATAGGCGTAGCGCACGGCGATGCGCGTGTCCGAATACGCCCAAAGCTCCTTGATCAAACGGTAATCCAGCTCTTTTGCCCATTTGCGCGTCAGGAAAGCCTTGGCTTCTTCGCGGTTGTTGGCGAACTCGGCGCGGTTGCGCCATTTTGTGTCGAGGGTGTAAGCCAGCGATACCTTTTCCGGATCGCGGGAGTTCCAGCCATCCTCGGCCAAACGAACTTTGTCGATGGCCGATTCACGATTGAAGGGCGGCAATGGCGGACGTACCTGGGCTGCAGTAGACATGTCAGATCTCCCGATAAAATTTTCGATTCAACAACGAGTCCGGCTTATTCAGGCGTTACAGGTCCAATAACTTACGCGCCATGCATTGCGCATTATCGGCGGCACTGTGATCACCCATGACAAGCGCGACGGTAATGGCCCCGTCAATCAGAATCAGCAACTGTCTGGCTAACTGTTGCGGATCTTCGGCGCCATGTTCGGTACACAACTCGCACACGTAGTCGAGCAGCTTCTGTTTGTGTTCTTTGGCGACCCGCCGTACCGGGTTCTGTGGATCACCGGTCTCGCCGCTGGTGTTGATGAACGCGCAGCCACGGAAGCCTTCCGAGGCGAACCAGCTCTTGAGTACGGTAAACAGGTTGAGCAGGCGCCCGGCCGGGGTTTCGGCCTGATCGACAGCGTTTCTGTACCAGTGCATCCAGCGCTCGTCGCGGCGTTGCAGGGCGGCGACGGTCAGCGCGTCCTTGTCGGCGAAGTAGCGGTAAATGCTTTTTCTCGAGACGCCGGCGGTTTTCACCAGGAGATCCATGCTGGTGGCAGCGATGCCACTTTTGTAGATCAACTTTTCGGTGACGTCGAGGATGATGTCGCGGGTTTCTGTGTTGGTTGATTTGTTCATTCGCTCAACAGTAGAACGAGTGTTCTTCTTTGGCAATGGTTTTTTACGATCAAAGGATCGCAGCCTTCGGCAGCTCCTGCATTGGCCGGTGTAGGAGCTGCCGAAGGCTGCGATCTTTTGATCTGTTTACGGGCACTAACAAGACCCGAAGGATGTGATGGTGTAAGCTCTCGGGTTCTTCGGATTCGACCCATTGCGAGCCCTATGCCGTTGCTTTTCAAACGTTCCTTGCTGCCCAAACTGCGCAGCTTTCCGCTGACCGCCGAGGCCGTGACCATTCTGTCCGGCGCCGCCGAGTTTCGTCGTTGCCTGCTGGAGAAAATCGCCACGGCGACCCAGCGCATCTACATCGTCGCGCTGTATCTGCAGCAAGACGAAGCCGGTCAGGAAATCCTCGATGCCCTGCACGCTGCCAAGCTCAAGCGCCCCGAGCTGGAAATCGCCGTGGTCGTCGATTGGCTGCGCGCCCAGCGCGGCTTGATCGGTGCGGGCAAACAGCCGGGTAACGCGGCGTGGTATCAAGAGATGACCCGCACGCACCAGAGCGAAGTGCCGGTCTACGGCGTCCCGGTGCAAACCCGCGAACTGTTTGGCGTCCTGCACCTGAAAGGCTTCGTGATCGACGATTGTGTGGTCTACAGCGGTGCGAGCCTGAACAACGTCTACCTGCACAAGTTCGACAAGTATCGCTTCGACCGTTATCACCTTCTGCAAAGCCACGAGCTGGCGGACTCGATGCATCATCTGGTCAAGCATGGCCTGATCGAATCGAAAGCTGTGCATCGTCTCGACCTGCCGAACCTGCCGACCACGCGCAGCCTGCGCAATGACATCGGTGATCTGCGCAGTCGCCTCAAATACGCGACCTACGACACGGCCACTGGCAGCACCGCCAGAGATGGCTTGTCGGTTACGCCGTTGCTGGGTGTCGGCAAGAACAACCCGCTGAACCGCGCGATTATCGAACTGATCGCCAGCGCGCAAAAGCAGCTGACCATCTGCACGCCATATTTCAACCTGCCGTTGGGGGTGATCCGCGAGATCAACCGCGCGCTGGCTCGTGGCGTGAAGATCGACATCGTGGTCGGCGACAAGACCGCCAACGACTTCTACATCCCGCCGAGCGAGCCGTTCAAGGTGATCGCGGCGTTGCCGTATCTCTACGAAATCAGCCTGCGCCGGTTTGCCAAGCGGCATCAGCGCACGATCGACAGCGGGCAGTTGAACCTGCACCTGTGGCGTGATGGCGACAACACCTATCACCTCAAAGGCATGTGGGTCGACCAGCGCTATACGCTGCTGACCGGCAACAACCTCAATCCCCGGGCGTTCCGTCTCGATCTGGAAAATGCCTTGCTGATCGATGATCCGAAAGGAGAATGGCTGGCGCCACGGGCGAAGGAGCTGGAAGAGATTTTCCGCCATACCACGCGGATCGACAGCTTTCAGAACCTGGAGACGCTGCCGGAGTACCCGGGCGCGGTGGCCAAGTTTCTCAAGCGCGTGAGCCGAGTGCGGATCGAGCGGTTGCTCTACCGGATTCTCTGACGGTTGCACGCAAAAGATCGCAGCCTCCGGCAGCTCCTACAGGGTATACACCGCCCAATGTAGGAGCTGCCGAAGGCTGCGATCTTTTCTGCTAACAAATCAAATCTGTCAGTTCAGACCGAGTTTGCCACGCAACGTGGACAGGTCTTCAGCCAAAGTATTAACCGGCCCGACCAGCGCCTTGCGGTCGCTGTCCTTGACCTTGTCATACGTCTCGAACCCGCCATCCTTGGTCTTGTACTTGGCCAGAATCTTGTCGACGGTGGCAAAGTTCTTGTCGACCTTCGCTACGAAAGCCTTGTCCTGTTTTTCGATTTGCGGACGGAACAGATCGACGATTTTCTTCGCGCCGTCGATGTTGCCCTGGAAGTCATACAGGTCAGTGTGGCTGTAGCGATCTTCTTCACCGGAGATCTTGGTCGCGGCGACTTCTTCCAGCAGCGCAGCTGCGCCACCGACGACTTTCTCAGGCGGGAAGGTCAGGCCGGCGACGCGGGTCTGCAAGTCCTTGACGTCGCTGTTGAGCTTGTCCGCCAGCTCGTTCAGGCCTTGAGTGCTTTTTTCCGAAAACAGGGTGTACTCGATGCGGTGGAAGCCGGTGAAGTCGTCAGCCTTCACGCCTTTCTCGTGGTCGTCGACGCGGGAGTCGATGGACGCATCGAGGTCACTGAACAGCTCGGCAATCGGCTCGATCGACTCGTAGTAAACGCGGGTCGGTGCGTAGAGCTTTTGCGCGGTGGCCAGGTCGCCTTTCTTCACTGCATCGGTGAACTGCTGGGTTTGGCTGCCCAGTTCATCGAGTTGTTCGGTGACGTAGATCTTGTAGTCCGAAACCGGCCCGACCAGATCCAGCGGTGCCGTGGCAGCGAATGCCGACAGCGGGGTGTTGAGCAAACCAAGGGTCAGCAATAACGCGAGTGGCGTCTTTTTCATGGGGGCGGCTCCAGTGTTGAATGTTGTTTTTATGCAGCGGTTTTCGGTTGTGTGGCGTTGAGCAGCGAGCGACCGATGAAATCCTTGTCGCCCGTGACCCCCGGAAGGGTGAAGAAGTAGCCGCCGCCGACCGGTTTGAGGTATTCCTCAAGCGGTTCGCCGTTGAGGCGGGTCTGCACGGTGATGAAGCCTTTTTCCAGATCGGCCTGATAACAGATGAACAGCAGCCCCATGTCGAGTTGGCCGTTCTTGTTCACGCCATTCGAATAGTTGAACGGACGACGCAGGATCAGGTTGGCCTGGCTCGCAGCAGTGCGCGGGTTGGCCAGACGAATGTGCGCGTCGAGTTTGGTCAGCTTGCCTTCTGGATCTTTGTGGTAATCCGGGACTTCGGTTTCATGCTGGGCACCCATCGGCGCGCCGCTGGTTTTGACCCGGCCGATGATGCTTTCCTGTTCCTGCAACGGCGTGCGGTCCCAGCGTTCGACGAAGTTGCGGATGATCCGCACCGCTTGGTAACTGCCGTGAGCAGCCCAGGCCGGTTCATCGCTGCCCGGTTGCACCCAGACGATGCTGTCCATGGCTTTCGCGTCGTTGGAGTTCGGGTTGGCCGAGCCGTCGCGAAAGCCGAGGAAGTTACGCGCCGATTGTGCCGGCACACCCGGTTTCGCCGGGGCTTGCGGCGGCACGCTGCCTTCCTGCTTCCAGCGCACCAGCAGCAGGTCAGGGAGGTTTTTGACGATGTCGCGCAGGGCGTGAATATTGGTGTCGGTGGTGTTCGAGCAGAACTGCAAACTCAGGTCGCCATGGCAGCAATCGGCTTCCAGCGCATCGTTGGGGAAACCGACCATGCGGATCAGGCGCTTGGGCTTGGCGTCGGCTAGGCCGAACCGCTCGTCGAACAGCGATTCGCCGACGGAAACGGTGATGGTCAGGTTGTCCGGCGTCACGTTCGGGCCGAGGATGCCGGAGTCCGGCGGCGGCAGTTTCGGATCGATCTGCGCAACCGGGCCGCCCTTCATCAGGAAGGCGATGCGTTCGTTGAGGGTGCGGAACAGCCGCTCGAGGTCTTCGCGATCGCTGGCCAGCACGTCGAATGAAACCAGCATGCCCGAGGCCGGGCGCGGGGTGACGATGCCGGTCTGGTGCGTGCCGTGGAAGTCGTGGCGATCTTCGGTCTTGTCGCTGCTCGGTGCTTCAGTGACTTGCGCGGGCGCAGCAGCCATCGCCGGGCAGCTCAGCGCTGAACCTGCGAGAGCGACACCGGCGGCGCCCATGCCCATCAGGACACGGCGACGTTGCAGGTTGAGTGGTTCTGAATCGTTCATCGGTACTCGTCTTCTGCTTACAGGCCGGAGAGGCCGAGGGCGGGATCAATGCCATCAAGTGCGTCGGCCAGAGCCTGGGCCTTGTCGGCGATCTGCTTGCGTTGTTCGCCGCTGACGGAGTCGTAGCTGGCGTAGCCGTCCTTGATCTTGTAGCTGTTGAGTTCTGTGTCGAAGTCGGCCAGTGCCTGATCGATTTTTGGCAGCAGCTCGGCGGCCGATTTGCTCAGCATCGGCCGCAGCAGATCGACGACTTTGTGCGCGGTTTGCGCATTGGCGGCGAAACCGTTGAGGTCGCTGTGGCTGTAGCGTTCCTCTTCACCGCTGGCGGCGCGCACGTCGGCCAGCGTGTTGAGGTTGCGCACGACGATATTGACCAGTTGCTCTGGCGGCAGGGTCTGGGCGAGCAATTGCTGCTTGAGCGTGGTGACGTCGCCCAGCAGGCGCAGGGAAACGACGGCCAGGTCATCGAGTTTGCGTTGCTGGAACAACGCATATTCGATGCGGTGGAAACCGACGAAGGCCGGATCCTGCTCGCGCTTTTCGAAGTAATCGGCGCGGGCGTTGATGTTGTTGTCGAGCTCGGCGAGACGTTGCGCCGCCGGAGCCAGACGCTGATAAGCCGCACGGGCTGGCAGGTAAAGGGCCTGCGCCTGGCTCAGGTCGCCGCTGGCAATTGCCTCATCGAGTGCGGTCACGGCTTTGATCAGTGCGCTGCTCTGGCTGGCCAGGTACACGCGAAATTCCGACAGCGGGCCGACGAAAGCGACCATCGACGGTTTGGCTTTGGCAGCGGCATCAGACGCCGCCGTCGCTGTGACGTGCAGAGTGCCGCGCGGGTTGCTGAGCAAGCCACAGGTGATCGCATAGTCGCCGGGCTGCAGGTTGGCGTTGATCACCTGACTCAGGCCGGGGGCGATGTTTTCGCGTTCTTCGACGACCAGCACGCCGTCGAGGATTTCCCATTCCACCGCGCGCTCGGAGCGGTTGACGATGCGGAAACTGGCGCGACCGGCCGGCACCGTCAGCGCATTCGGCTCGCAACTGCCCGGATGGATATTCACCACAACTTCATCGTGATTGTGCTGACGCTTGGCCGCAGCCATTTTCGAGGCGTACCAGAACAGGCCTCCGGCGGCGATCATGATGACCACCGAACCGGCCACCGCCCAGCGCAAGGCGCGGGGAGGGGAGGCCTGAGGAGTATTAGGCTTTGACATGGAGGCCCTTATTGGCTGGAAGCTGAAGACGATTTGGCGGCGGCTTTGGTATTTGGGAGCGGAGCAGCCGGCGCGGCGGGATAGAAAAACATCACCAGCGCCACCACCAGATAGAGCAGATACGCGCCGAGGGTGCTGACGGTCGGCGTGTCCTGGTAACCGAACATGCCGGCCAACACCGAACCCAACGGGCCGTCCATCGGCAGCGTCGCGCTGAAATCGAAGAGTACGGTTTGCAGGTGATTCCACAGCCCGGCTTCATGCAGCGCCTGCACCGAGTTGGCGAGAATCCCCGCAGCCACCACCAGAATGAACAGCCCGGTCCACTTGAAGAAGGCGGAAAGATTGAGGCGCATGCTGCCGCTGTAGATCAGGAAACCGACGATGATTGCCAGAATCAGGCCGAGCAGGGCACCGATCGGCGCGCCCGGGCCTTCGCTTTGCTGGAACACGGCGAGCAGGAAGAACACCGTTTCCAGGCCTTCGCGGGCGACAGCGAAGAAGACCATGGCGATCAGCGCGATGACCTGATGTTTTGAAGCAGTCAGCGCGTGATCCAGCGAGGCTTGCAGCGAGTGTTTGATCGAACGCGCGACTTTGCGCATCCAGAACACCATGGAACTGAGAATGCCCACGGCCACCAGCCCGACCACGCCTTCGAACAGCTCCTGCTGCTTCTGCGGAAATTCGGCGCTGACCAGTTCCAGGCCACCGCCGACCAACAGCGCCAGGGCAGCCGCAAGGAATACGCCAATCCACACGGCAGGCATCCACTGGCCACGGCCGGTTTGCTGGAGGTAGCTGGCGATGATGCCAACGATCAGCGCGGCTTCGATGCCTTCGCGCAGCATGATCAGAAAAGGAACGAGCATTCGGTGTCCAGTAAGTCATTCGTAGAGGTTACAAGTTGTAACATAATGACAACCATTCTCACATGACATTCATTGATATGAACCTGAACGAAAGCTGAACAAGTTGAAGAACAACCATTCTCATACAGGTGACACCGGAACTTTGTAGGAGCTGCCGAAGGCTGCGATCTTTTGATCTTGGTTTTTAAAATCAAAAGATCGCAGCCTTCGGCAGCTCCTACACGGGTTTTGCGTTGGATGCGGTAAGATGCGGGCCACTCAAAAACAACAAGGTTCACCGCGTTCCATGTCGGAAAAAGACACCATCGCCGTTCAACTGGTGCGTGAAGCGCTGCTGCAAAGTTGTGCCCCGGGCGTGGCCACGGACGAAGTCCTGAACAAGATCGGGATCGATCCGGCGCTGCTGCAAACCGACAACGGTCGGGTGCCGGCCTCGCAGTACGCCAAGCTCTGGCGTTTGCTCGCGCGGCGTGGCGATGACGAGTTTTTCGGCATGGACCCGCGCAAGCTCAGGTCTGGCAGCCTGGAATACCTCTGCCGCAGCGCGATGGCGCAGCCGACACTGGCGGCGGGTTTGAGCAGCGGCCTGGGTTTTCTGTCGTTGATGCTGGAGCGCATGCCGGCGCAGTTGGTGCACCAGCAAAGTCTGGCCGAGATTGTTCTACTGGAAGAAGACCTTGAGCCGCGTCGTGCCTTCAGCTATTTCACTTATTGGATGATCGTCCACGGCGTTGCCTGCTGGCTGGCCGGGCGACGCATTCCGATTCTGGCGATTGAGCTGCGCTGCCAGGCGCCGGACTTCACCGATGACTACCGGGTGATGTTCTCGGAAAACCTGCGTTTCGACCGGCCGCGTACGCGGATGATTTTCTCGGCGGATTGCCTGGATCTGCCGATCAAGCGTTCTGCCGAAGAGCTGAAACGCTTTCTGGCCCATGCGCCGGCCAACATTCTGGTCAAGTACCGCGACCCGCAAAGTCTGGCCAGTCGGATCAAGCAGGATCTGCGGCAGTTGCCGGCTGAGCAGTGGCCGGAAACCGAGGCCCTGGCGCAGCAACTGTGCATGTCGGCCTCGACCTTGCGCCGACGTCTGGCGGAGGAAGGGCAGACCTATCAAGGCCTCAAGGACAGTGTGCGCAAGGAATTGGCGATTGTCTGGCTGGCGGAGCCTTCGATCAGTTTTGTCGAGATTGCCAGCCGTTTGGGTTTTGCCGATGCCAGTTCGTTTTACAAGGCGTTTCGCAAGTGGTCGGGATCGAATCCGGGCCACTACCGGACGCTGATTCTCAACGAAGTTGTCTGACCCGGCCCTATCGCGAGCAGGCTCACTCCTACATTTGGAAGGCATTCCTCTGTAGGAGCTGCCGAAGGCTGCGATCTTTTGATCTTGTTTTAAAAAGGTCAACGTCAAAAGATCGCAGCCTTCGGCAGCTCCTACAGGGGGGCGATGTTGAGCTGTCTTGGCCAAACCAGTCAGCCACTTTGATGGCTTTGACCATTGCTCCAAGCCCCGTACAGCGCGACTATCCCTCTGTTGTTTACGCTTCCCAGCCTAATAAAAACACAGAGGGATTCTGGCAATGCGCGATTACTTGTCTGCCACCACACAGTTCAACTATCAGCACACCGTGGAAGCCGCGCTCAGCGGTTCGCTTGAGGCACTCAACGCCTGCGTCGAATGCTGTGACCGTCACGCGTTGCCGGGGCGTATCGCGTTGTTCTGGGAAGGCCGCGACAGCGCCAGTGCGACATACACCTTCAGCGACCTGCAGGACAAAGCCGCGCGTTTCGCCAACTTCCTCCTCGCCCAAGGCGTGCAGAAGGGTGACAAGGTCGCCGGCCTGCTGCCGCGCAACATCGAATTGCTCATCACCGTGCTCGCCACCTGGCGCATCGGCGCGGTCTATCAGCCGCTGTTCACCGCATTCGGCCCCAAGGCTCTTGAACATCGGCTGAACAGCTCCGGCGCCAAAGTCGTGGTCACCGATGCGGTCAACCGGCCGAAACTCGCCGACGTCGCCGATTGCCCGACCCTCGTCACCGTCGGCGGCGCCAAAGGCCAGGGCATCGTCCGTGGCGATTTCAGTTTCTGGGCCGAACTGGCCAATTATTCCAACGTCTGCGAACCGGTGCTGCTGACCGGCGAAGATCCGTTCCTGCTGATGTTCACCTCGGGCACCACTGGCCCATCGAAAGCGCTGTCGGTACCACTCAAAGCCATCGTCGCCTTTCAGAGCTACACCCGCGATGCCGTCGATCTGCGCCCGGAAGATGCGTTCTGGAACGTCGCCGATCCGGGTTGGGCTTATGGCATTTATTTCGGCGTTACCGGTCCGTTGTCGATGGGCCACCCGATCACCTTCTACGATGGCCCGTTCACCCTCGAAAGCACCTGCCGGGTGATCAACAAGTACGGCATCACCAACCTCACCGGTTCGCCGACGGCGTATCGCCTGCTGATCGCTGGCGGTGATGAGTTTGCCAAGGCAATCAAGGGCAAGCTGCGCATTGTCAGCAGCGCCGGCGAACCGTTGAACCCGGAAGTGATCCGCTGGTTCGCGGACAACCTCGGCGTGGTCATTCATGATCACTACGGCCAGACCGAACTGGGCATGGTGCTGTGCAACCACCACGGCCTCGAACACCCGGTACACATCGGTGCCGCCGGTTTCACCTCGCCGGGGCATCGCATTGTTGTGCTCGATGAGCATTACAACGAACTCGGCGTCGGCCAGCCGGGCATCCTCGCCATCGACCGCGCGCAATCGCCCATGTGCTGGTTCGGCGGCTACCAAGGCGCGCCAACCAAAGCCTTCGTCGGCGATTACTACTTGAGCGGCGACACCGTGGAATGGAACCCGGACGGCAGCATCAGCTTCGTCGGTCGCAGCGATGACGTGATCACCACTTCCGGCTACCGGGTCGGCCCGTTCGACGTGGAAAGCGCGCTGATCGAACACCCGGCGGTAGTCGAAGCGGCGGTCGTCGGCAAACCGGACCCGGAGCGCACGGAACTGGTCAAAGCCTTTGTCGTGCTCAGTGCGCAATACCGCGCGGCGCCGGAGCTGGCCGAAGAACTTCGTCAATACGTGCGCAAGCGTCTGGCCGCGCATTCGTACCCGCGTGAAATCGAATTTGTCAGCGAATTGCCCAAAACCCCGAGTGGCAAATTGCAGCGCTTTATCTTGCGCAACCAGGAAATCGCCAAGGCTCAAGAGGCCGCGGCGCATAACGTTTCAGCTTGAATCAGGAATTACAGTCATGCAGATCGAGAACAAGGTTTTTATCGTCACCGGCGGCGCCTCCGGCCTCGGTGCCGCCACCGCTGAATTGCTGGTGAATGCTGGCGCCAAAGTCATGCTGGTGGACATGAACGCCGAAGCCGTCGCCGCGCAGGCTCAGCGTCTCGGCGCGCACAGCGTGGTGGCCGACATCAGTAACGAAGCCGCTGCCGAAGCCGCCGTGCAGGCAACGGTTTCAGCGTTTGGCAGCCTCAATGGCCTGGTCAACTGCGCCGGCATCGTTCGTGGCGAGAAGATCCTCGGCAAGAACGGCCCGCATGCGCTGAGTAGTTTTGCCCAGGTGATCAACGTCAACCTGATCGGCAGCTTCAACATGCTACGTCTGGCTGCTGCAGCGATTGCCGAGTCCGAAGCCAATGCTGATGGCGAGCGCGGCGTGATCATCAACACCGCTTCGGTGGCGGCGTTCGACGGCCAGATCGGTCAGGCGGCTTACGCTGCCTCCAAAGGCGCCATCGCCAGCCTGACCTTGCCCGCCGCGCGCGAACTGGCGCGCTTCGGTATCCGTGTGATGACCATCGCCCCGGGCATTTTCGAAACCCCGATGATGGCGGGCATGACCCCGGAAGTGCGCGACTCGCTGGCGGCCGGCGTGCCGTTCCCGCCGCGCTTGGGCAAGCCTGCCGAGTACGCTGCACTGGTTCGGCATATCATCGAAAACAGCATGCTCAACGGCGAGGTGATCCGTCTCGACGGTGCCTTGCGCATGGCCGCCAAGTAAGGAGGATTTGTCATGACTATTTCCAACGATCCGATTGTTATCGTCAGCGCCGTGCGCACGCCAATGGGCGGTTTTCAGGGCGAACTGAAAAGCCTCAGCGCACCGCAACTCGGTGCTGCCGCGATCAAGGCTGCGGTGGAACGCGCCGGTGTTGCCAGCGACGCGGTTGATGAAGTGTTGTTCGGTTGCGTGTTGCCGGCGGGGCTCGGTCAGGCACCGGCGCGTCAGGCTGCATTGGGCGCCGGGCTGGATAAATCGACCCGTTGCACCACCGTCAACAAGATGTGTGGTTCGGGCATGGAAACCACGATTCTCGCTCATGACATGTTGATCGCTGGCAGTGCCGATGTGGTGATTGCCGGCGGCATGGAAAGCATGTCCAACTCGCCGTATCTGCTCGATCGCGCCCGCGCCGGTTACCGCATGGGCCACGGCCGGGTGCTCGATTCGATGTTCCTCGATGGCCTCGAAGACGCCTACGACAAGGGCCGCTTGATGGGCACCTTCGCTGAGGATTGCGCCGAGATCAATCATTTCAGCCGCGAAGCTCAGGATGCCTTCGCCATCGCCTCGACCACCCGCGCGCAGCAGGCGATCAAGGACGGTAGCTTCAAGGACGAAATCGTCCCGCTGACCGTAACCGTTGGCAAAGAGCAGGTGCTGATCAGCCACGACGAGCAGCCGCCGAAAGCCAAGCTGGACAAGATTGCCTCGCTGAAACCAGCATTCCGCGAAGGCGGCACGGTGACGGCAGCGAACTCCAGTTCGATTTCTGACGGGGCGGCGGCGTTGGTGCTGATGCGTCAGTCGCAGGCACAGAAACTGGGGTTGAAACCGTTGGCTGTTATTCATGGCCATGCGGCGTTCGCTGATACCCCGGGCCTGTTTCCGGTGGCGCCGATTGGTGCGATCAAGAAGCTGATCAAGAAAACCGGTTGGTCGCTGGGTGACGTCGATCTGTTCGAGGTCAATGAAGCGTTCGCTGTGGTCGGCATGGCCGCGATGACCCATCTGGAAATCCCCCACGACAAGCTCAATGTGCATGGTGGCGCTTGTGCGCTGGGCCATCCGATCGGTGCTTCCGGTGCGCGGATTCTGGTGACGTTGCTTTCGGCGCTGCGCCAGCGCCAGCTCAAACGCGGCATCGCCGCGATCTGCATCGGCGGCGGCGAAGCCACGGCCATGGCCGTGGAATGCCTCTACTAAACACACCACCCCTGTAGGAGCTGCCGCAGGCTGCGATCCTTTGACTTTGCTTTTTAAGATCAAAAGATCGCAGCCTCGTTGCACTCGGCAGCTCCTACAGGGGATTGTGGTAAACCGGATTTAAGGACTCAGCATGATTCCCAACGAAGACCAAACCCAGATCCGTGACATGGCCCGGCAGTTCGCCGAGGAGCGCCTCAAACCGTTCGCCGCCGAGTGGGATCGCGAGCACCGTTTTCCCAAGGAAGCCATCGGAGAGATGGCCGAGCTGGGCTTCTTCGGCATGCTCGTGCCGGAACAGTGGGGCGGTTGCGACACCGGCTATCTGGCCTACGCCATGGCCCTGGAAGAAATCGCCGCTGGCGATGGCGCCTGCTCGACGATCATGAGCGTGCACAACTCGGTCGGCTGCGTGCCGATCCTCAAGTTCGGCAACGACGACCAGCGTGAACGCTTCCTCAAACCGCTGGCCAGCGGCGCCATGCTCGGTGCGTTTGCACTGACTGAACCGCAAGCCGGCTCCGACGCCAGCAGCCTGAAAACCCGCGCACGCCTCGAAGGCGATCACTACGTGTTGAACGGCTGCAAACAGTTCATCACCTCCGGGCAAAACGCCGGGATCGTCATCGTCTTTGCGGTAACCGATCCCGGTGCCGGCAAGCGCGGCATCAGCGCATTCATCGTGCCGACCGACTCACCGGGCTACAAAGTCGCACGGGTCGAAGACAAGCTCGGCCAGCACGCCTCCGATACCTGCCAGATCCTCTTCGAAGATGTGCAAGTGCCGCTGGCCAACCGTTTGGGCGAGGAGGGTGAGGGCTACAAGATCGCCTTGGCCAACCTTGAAGGCGGTCGCGTCGGCATCGCTTCGCAATCGGTGGGCATGGCCCGCGCCGCGTTCGAAGCCGCGCGTGATTATGCCCGTGAGCGCGACACCTTCGGCAAACCGATCATCGAGCATCAGGCCGTGGCCTTCCGTCTCGCCGACATGGCCACGCAGATTGCCGTTGCCCGGCAAATGGTCCACTACGCCGCAGCGCTGCGTGACAGCGGCCAACCGGCGCTGGTCGAGGCGTCGATGGCCAAGCTGTTCGCCTCTGAGATGGCTGAGAAGGTCTGTTCGATGGCGTTGCAAACCCTCGGCGGTTACGGTTACCTCAACGACTTCCCGCTGGAACGTATCTACCGCGACGTGCGCGTCTGCCAGATCTACGAAGGCACCAGCGACATTCAGCGCATGGTCATCTCCCGCAACCTGTAAACCCAACCCCTGTAGGAGCTGCCGCAGGCTGCGATCTGTTGTCTTTGATTTTTTGAAAGAAAGATCAACAGATCGCAGCCCGCGGCAGCTCCTACAGGAGGCGAATTGAGGAGTTATGTATGAGTTATGAAACGATTCTGCTGGAAAACCATGGTCGTGTTGGCCTGATTACCCTGAACCGCCCACAGGCGCTGAACGCCCTGAACGCGCAACTGGTCAGCGAAGTGAACCAGGCGCTCGATGCGCTGGAAGCGGACGCCAACATCGGCTGCATCGTCATCACCGGATCGAAAAAAGCCTTCGCCGCCGGCGCCGATATCAAGGAAATGGCCGAGCTGACCTATCCGCAGATCTACATGGATGACCTGTTCAGCGACAGCGATCGCGTTGCCAACCGGCGCAAGCCGATCATCGCTGCGGTCAACGGTTTCGCCCTCGGCGGTGGCTGTGAACTGGCGCTGATGTGCGACTTCATTCTGGCCGGCGACAATGCCAGATTCGGTCAACCGGAAATCAATCTCGGCGTGTTGCCGGGCATGGGCGGCACCCAGCGTCTGACCCGCGCGGTGGGCAAGGCCAAGGCCATGGAAATGTGCCTGAGCGGGCGTTTGATCGATGCAGTTGAGGCTGAACGTTGCGGGATTGTCGCGCGCATTGTGCCGAGTGATGAGCTGCTCGATGAAGCGCTGAAAGTAGCAGCAGTGATTGCCAGCAAATCGTTGCCGATTGCGATGATGGTCAAGGAAAGCGTCAATCGTGCCTTCGAAGTGAACCTTACGGAAGGCGTGCGTTTTGAGCGCCGGGTATTCCATGCGGCGTTTGCCACCCAGGACCAGAAGGAGGGGATGGCGGCGTTTATTGCCAAGCGTGAGGCTGTGTTCCAAGGCAAGTAAGGCGTCTAGAGCGAAAAGCCCCTCACCCTAACCCTCTCCCGGAGGGAGAGGGGACTGATTGGGGGATATTGATGATCTGCGCCGACCTGAAAGAGCTGTACTGAATCCCTGATCGACCTGGTTTATCCAATCGATAATCGACTCGGTCTTTCAGGTCGATGTATGACGCCAGACACCTCGGTCAACCCCTCCGGTGGGAGAGGGGCTGATTGGGGAATGCTTCGCAGATACGCCGACCTGAACCTGATATAGCGAATCCATAATCGACTCGGTCTTTCAGGTCGATGTATGACGCCAGGCATCACGGTCGGCTCCCTCTCCCTGAGGGAGAGGGGACTGACTGGGGGATATTGATGATCTGCGCCGACCTGAAAGAGCTTTACTGAATCCCTGATCGACCTGGTTTATCCAATCGATAATCGACCCGGTCTTTCAGATCGATGTATGACGCCAGACATCACGGTCGGCTCCCTCTCCCTGAGGGAGAGGGGACTGACTGGGGGATATTGATGATCTGCGCCGACCTGAAAGAGCTGTACTGAATCCCTGATCGACCTGGTTTATCCAATCGATAATCGACTCGGTCTTTCAGGTCGATGTATAACGCCAGACACCTCGGTCAACCACCTCCGGTGGGAGAGGGGCTGATTGGGGAATGCTTCGCAGATACGCCGACCTGAACCTGATATAGCGAATCCATAATCGACCCGGTCTTTCAGGTCGATGTATGACGCCAGACACCTCGGTCGGCCCCCTCTCCCTCTGGGAGAGGGCTGGGGTGAGGGAAAGGGGCCAACACCATTACATCTGGTAGTTCTTCAAGTCGCGGGCAATCACCATCCGCTGAATCTCGCTCGAGCCTTCATAGATCTGGGTAATCCGCGCATCGCGGTAATACTTCTCGACCGGATAATCTTCCAGATAGCCATAGCCGCCATGAATCTGGATCGCCGATGAGCAGACCTTCTCGGCCATTTCCGACGCAAACAACTTGGCCTGCGAAGCCTCTGATAAACACGGTTTACCCGCCGAACGCAGCCGCGCCGCATGCAGGATCATCAAGCGCGCCGCGTTGATCTGCATGTGCATATCGGCCAACAGGTTGGCGATGCTCTGGTGTTCGTTGATCGGTTTGCCGAACTGAATACGGTCGCGCGAATAAGCCAGCGCCGCTTCAAACGCCGCACGGGCAATGCCCAATGCTTGCGCGGCGATGCCGATGCGTCCGCCCTCGAGATTGGACAAGGCAATCGCCAGACCTTTGCCGCGCTCGCCAAGCAGATTGGCTTCGGGAATGCTGCAATTGTTCAACGTCACCGCGCAGGTGTCCGACGCACGAATACCCATCTTGTGTTCGGTACGATCAACGATAAAACCGGCGGTATCGGTTGGCACCAGAAACGCCGAAAGGCCTTTCTTGCCGAGATCCGGATCGGTCACGGCAAACACGATCGCCAGTTTCGCCCGTTTGCCGTTGCTGACGAATTGCTTGGCGCCGTTGATCACCCATTGGCCATCGCGCAGTTCGGCGCGGGTGCGCAGGTTGTGCGCTTCGGAGCCGGCCTGCGGTTCGGTCAGGCAGAAGCAACCGATGGCTTGGCCGCTGGCGAGATCTGCCAGCCAGGTCTGTTTCTGCGCTTCGCTGCCGTAATTGAGTACCGGGCCGCAGCCGACCGAGTTGTGAATACTCATGAACGCGCCAGTCGCGCCGTCGCCAGCGGAGATCTCCTCGACCGCCAAGGCATAGGCCACGTAGTCGACGTAGGTACCGCCCCATTCCTCGGGCACGACCATGCCGAGCAAACCCAGCTCGCCCATCTTCGCGACCAGCGCGTCGTCGATCCAGCCAGCCTTTTCCCAGGCCTGCGCATGGGGCGCGATTTCGCCTCGGGCAAAGTCCCGGGCCATGTCGCGGATCATCACTTGTTCTTCAGTCAGTTCGAGATCGTGCATGGCTCAGCTCCCGCTCTCTGCAAAACCGTGGAAGAAACTCGCGACATGCGCAGCGTCCAGCGCGGCGAGGGTCGGCGGGTTCCAGCGAGGTGTCTTGTCTTTGTCGATCAGCAGGGCGCGCACGCCTTCGATCAGGTCACCGCGCGCGAACCACTGGCGATCCAGATGCAGTTCCAGCGCGAAGCAATGTTCCAGGCTCAGGTGCCGGCCGCGACGGAGCATTTCCAGGGTCACGGCCATGGCCAGCGGCGAACGGGTTTCCAGCAAATCAGCGGTGGTGGTTGCCCACTCATGGCTGTCGGCAACGGTCACCGCGCGCAATTGCTCGACCATGCTCGGTACGTCGGGCAGGGCGAAGAAGTGGTCGATGGCCGGGCGCAACGCTTCAAGCGGCGCATCGGGCAGGGTTTGCACGGCGTGTTTGGCCAACAGGTTCTGCAAGGTCTTGAGCGGCGTGTCCTGCCATTCCATCGTGTCGAGTTTTTCATCGAGCAGCGCCAGTTTGCTGCTGTCCAGATACCAGTCGGCCAGCCCGCAATACAGCGCGTCCGCCGCGCGGATCTGCACGCCGCTGACGCCCAGGTAAATCCCCAGTTCGCCGGGGATCCGTGGCAGGAAATAGCTGCCACCGACATCCGGGAAGTAACCGATGGCCACTTCCGGCATCGCCAGACGGCTCTTTTCGGTAACCACGCGCAGATCCGCGCCTTGCACCAAGCCCATACCGCCGCCGAGGACGAAACCGTCCATCAGCGCCAGCACTGGTTTGCGGTAGTGATGAATCGTCAGGTCGAGGGCATATTCCTCAACGAAGAAATCTTCGTGCAGCGTGTCGCCGCTTTTGAAGCTGTCGTACAGGGAACGAATATCGCCACCGGCGCAGAAGGCTTTTTCACCGGCACCGCGCAGCACCACGGCCTGCACATCGGCGTCAGTCGCCCAGGCATCGAGCTGCTGTTGCAGCAGGCGCACCATGTCGAGGGTTATGGCATTGAGACCGGCGGGGCGGTTAAGGGTCAGGTGACCGATGTGATTGCGAACCTCGGCCAGCACTTCGTTTTGCATGGCATCCATGGACGGTGTCCGCGGGGATGAAGCCTGAGCTGTCATCAGTAACTCCCTGCTTTTATTGTCTTTATTCGAGAAGCTCGCGCGCGAGCGTTACCGGATCGTAACAGTGCAAATTTGCCTTGTACAACGGGGATATCTGCAGGGCCTGTCTGCGTTTTTACCTTACCCAAAAATACACGCGGACTCATGTAGGAGCTGCCGCAGGCTGCGATCTTTTGACTTTGATTTTTAGAAATCAAAAGCAAGATCAAGATCGCAGCCTGCGGCAGCTCCTGCATAAGGGGTCAGGTGAAGGTGGCGGTAATGCTGCGGCGTTTGGCGTGCAGTTCGCTGGCGTGGATCAGTTGTTCGAGGTCTTCGGGGGTGATGTCGATGAAGGCTTGCATGTCCGCCAAGGCGAGTTTGAGGTCTTCGGCGGTGATCGCCTGAGTGTCGACGGGCGCCACCAGCGGCGCCGGTTCGGCCGGGCGTTTCGGGTAACGGATGCGCGTCAGGTTGTTGTAGGCGAGGGCACTGAGCAGCATGCACGCGGCGCCGAGCATCACCGGTGCCATGGCTTTCCAGTCGAGGGCGATGGTCGCGGGGTCGGCCAGCACCAGCGTCAGTGCCAACGCGCCAGCGGGTGGGTGCAGGCAACGCAGCCAGCACATCAGGATCAGCGCCATGCCCGCCGCCAGGCAAGCGCTGCCCAAGGTTCGGCCGAGTACGTGGGCCACGAGCAAGGCGACGACACCGGCAGACAAATAACCGCCGAGAATCGACCACGGCTGGGCGAGGGCGCCAGACGACACGGCAAACAGCAACACCGCCGAGGCGCCCAGCGGACCGATCAGGTGATAGGCGACTTCATGCCCGAACACCTGCGCGCAGAACCACACGCTGAACAGCGTGCCCAACGCCATGCCGATGGCGGCGCGGCTCCATTCGGAGGGGCGGGTATTGATGGCGGCGGGCAACCAGCGTGCGAGCATGTGAATCCAGTCCTTGCAACAAATTCGGGGCAAAAAAAAGGACTTGTCCGGCAATCCGGAAAGCCCTCGAAGTGTTCCAACATTGGGGGAGGAACACGCACAGTTTGCCGATCTATCTCGATGCTGACAAATTCATATTAATGCAGCTTCAGTGCATTATTTTTGCATTGAGGCGGCTCTTCGGCAACTGACGAAGCACAAATACCCGCCCAATGCCGCCAATGCGCTCAAGGCATAGAACATGCTCGGTGCCGGTGTGTGCATCAACAGAAAGCCGCACATCACCGGGCTCACCGCGCCACCCAGTGCTGCCAGATTCTGCGCGCCGTAGTAGCTGCCGCGCAGTTCCTCCGGGGCCAGCGTGTCGACAAACAGAAAGTCTGCCGGGTAAATGATCATCTCGCCCAAGGTGAAAATGAACATCGCCACGCACCAGCCAACCAGGCTGTCGGCGACGCTGAAACCGATCAGCCCGCCGATGAACAGCGCGGTGCCGCCGGCAATCCAGTGGCGCAGATGTTCGCGCGTGAGGAAACGGCCGATCTGGTATTGCAACAGGATCACCGTGATCGCATTGCAGGCGAGCAGGGCGGCCATGGTGTCGAGCGTCTGTTGCTGGGTGTGGGTCACCAGCAGGTATTGCGACAGGTACAGGGTGAAGCGTCCGTGCACCAGCGTGCTGAGCAGGCAACCGAGGGTAAACAGGATCATCGTGCGGTCATTCTTGAGGATGACCAGGGTCTTCAGAAAGCTTTGCGGCTGACCAGGCGGCGCAATCGGCTTGGCGTCTTTGCCGGCCCCGAGCAGGAGAAAAATGCTGCCAATGGCAATCGCCCCGGCGACGATAAACGGCGCTGACGGCTGGATACCGGCAATCACCACGCCGATCATCGGGCCGACGGCATAGCCGATATTGGTCAGCGTGTAGTTCAGCGAAAACGCCTTGACCCGTTGGCCGACCGGCAGGTTTTCACTGAGGATCGCCTTGGAGCAGATCATGAACAGCGCCGAGGCGGTTTCGCTGATGATCAGCACCAGCGTCACCAGGTACAGGTTTTGCGCGAAGGTCAGCAGGATCAGGCCGATACCGCTGGAGAGCATGGTCAGGATCAGCAACTGGCGCTTGTCCAGCCGATCGATGATGTAGCCGCCGTACAGCGACAACAGCGTGGCGCTGAAGACCGCGATGCCCAGCAGCAGGCCGACGTCTTGCGGGTTTAGGTCGAGTTTGTTGCTGAGGAACAGGGTCAGCAGCGGGCCGATCAGGGCGCGGCTGACGACGACGGTCAGCGAGCTGATCATCAACCGGCGGATGAAGCGTGAGTAGGTGGCCACGAAGGGTCAATGTCCTTATTTGAAAATGCCTGGCGGGCGTACGCCATCCTCACCGCGCAGCCATTCCCGGTCAAACACAATCCGGTTGGCGCTGCTGCAGGCTGCGATCTTTTGATTTCGGAACGCGGAGCGTCCCCCGGCAGCATTCCCACGCCGAGCGTGGGAACGATCAGTCAAAAGATCACAGCCTGCGGCAGCGCCTAAAGGGGATTGGTGGGCAGGTGCATGGCGCAGCGGCGTTCTGCGGGAAAGTGGTGGGCGATTTCAGACTGTAGTGCGTCCTGTAGATGGCCAAAGGTGTGTGCGGGCGGCAACTCGATAAAACCCATGCGTTGATAGAACGGCGCATTCCACGGCAGGTCGCGAAACGTGGTCAATGTCACTGCCTGCAATTGTTGCTGGCGGGCCTTCTCAATGGCTGCCGTCACCAGTGCACGACCGATGCCCTGGCCCTGAAAGCCCTGACTGACGGACAGTTCTTCAATATGCAATTGTCCATCGATTTGCACCGCGCGAAGAAACCCGGCCAGTTGCCCCTCGGTGTTTTCAGCCACCCACACGTGTTTGTGCTGGATCGCCAATAAGTGCTGCGCGACATCCGGCACCTCGGCGTCAGCCAGCCAGGCCAGTGAGGGATCACGACGAAACAGTTCGGCAGCCGAACGTTCGATGGCGGGGAGGGCAACCGCGTCAGCGGGCCGTGCAAGACGAATGAGCATATTCATGTCGGAGCTGCCGCAGGCTGCGATCTTTTGATTTCGGGACCCGAAGCGTCCCCCGGCTGCATTCCCACGCCGAGCGTGGGAACGATTAAGGATCAAAAGATCGCAGTCTTCGGCAGCGTCTACAAGGGTTTCAGGTGCAGGAGGACGTAATCGTTTTTGTCGAAACGGCCGCTGAGCACCGGTTGCAGCTGTTCCAGCGGCGTGCCCTTGAGCGATTGCAAATCGCCGCGATCCATCATCAGCCACGCCGGCGCCTTGAGCGCTTCCAGTTGTTGCACCGATTCAGTGAACTGCGGTTGCAGGTCCTGCTCAAGATTGACCATGAACTTGATCGCCTTGGCGTCTTTGCCCATGCCGTGCAGTACCAGCGGCGCCGGTGCCTGCTCTACCTGCGCGAACACTGCGCGACTGAACGCCTGCGTGTCATACAGCCGCCGTTCCACCGGTTCGAACACGGCCGCATACACCGTCCACACTGCCAACACGGCACACAGCGCGAGCACTTCTGCACGCCAGCGCGGGATCAACAGACGCGAGAGTGCCGCCAGTTGCAACACACCCAGCGCGATCGCAACCAAGGTGATCTCACTCAATTGCTCGGGAAACCTGCGCCGCGCAATCAGCAGCGTGACCAGCAACAATCCCGGCGTCAGCAGCCACAGACCCAGGAGCAAACCGCGCAACCAGCGGAACACCCGCCCATGCATCACCTGAAACGGATACGCCGCGATGATCGCCGCCATGGGCAACATCGGCAGCAGATAGCGCGCCTTTTTCGCCTGCGGAATCGACAAGCCGAGCATCACGATCAAGCCGGCCGCCGCGCAATACTGCACCAGGCGCAATGCCGGGCCGCGCTGCTGTGGTTTGCTCAGCCAGGTCGCCGCCAACGCGAGCAATGCCAGCGGGTACGCCAGCGCATAGTTGCCCAGCGAGCTGGTGAAGTAATACAGCGAACCGCTGACGCCTTCGCTGCCGTCCATGCGTCCCATGAACTGCATGCGGATCACGTCCTGCACGAATGCCGGCCCGCCGCTGACCTGCGCCAGCCACAACAACAGGCCAATACAGGCGGCCAGCAACACCGAGGCGAGCACACCAAACACCAGCAACCGTGACCACTCTCGGTTGAGCAGGTAGTAACTGCACAGCATGCCGGTCGGCACCACCAGGCCGATCGGCCCGCGAACACCGAAACCCAGCAACAGCAAAGCGAAAATCAACGGCCAGCGCCGCCCGCCGGCAAAATGCTCATGGGCATAACCCAGATAAAACACCGCAAGTGCCACTGCGGCGAGCATCAAGTCCTGCGACACCGCGCGCACTTCAGTGACAAAAGTGCTGGTGAGCAACAACAGCGCAATGCTGATCAGCGCCCAGCGCCGCGAATAGGGTGCCAACAGCCGATACATCAACGTCACGATTGCCGCGCCGGCAATTGCGCTCGGCGCCCACGCGACAAAGGCGTTGACCGTGCCGAAGGGCGACGACAGCAGCCAGATGAATACCGTCGACAGCGCTGAATAGTCAGCGTACGGCTGGCCATACGTTGTCGGAAACCAGGTCGGTCCATGACGCAGCATTTCTTGCGCGAACAACACAAAGCGCGAATCGAAACCGATCGGAGCCTGCCCGTAGACCCCGGCCATGAACAATAAAAACGCCAGCAGCCCGAGGATCAGCGACTGCCGGCGAATGTCAGGCGACAAGGTGATCAAGCGACGTCGGACGCATGCGGCCATTGTTGCAGCGGAATCGGCAGCTTGCGCGATTCGCCACGGCCCATCGGGAAGTAATGGAAGCCGTTACGCGCCAGGCGCTCGGCGTCGTAGAGGTTACGACCGTCGAAGATTACCGGGGTATTCAGGCGTTGCTTGATCAGCTCGAAATCCGGTGCCTTGAACTGCTGCCATTCGGTGCAGATGATCAATGCGTCGGCGCCGGGCAGTACCGATTCCGGGGTGCCCATCAGCATCAGTTTCGATTCGTCCGGGTAGAGGTTTTGCGTTTCCTGCATGGCCTCCGGGTCGAACGCGCGCACGCTAGCGCCGGCGGCCCACAACTCTTCCAGCAGGACGCGGCTTGGCGCGTCGCGCATGTCATCGGTGTTTGGCTTGAACGCCAGGCCCCAGAGGGCGAAGGTCTTGCCGCGCAGATCGCCTTTGTAGAACGCGTTGATACGCTCGAACAGCTTGTGTTTCTGCCGCTGATTGATCGCCTCGACCGCTTGCAGCAAGTCGCTGGAGCAATGCGCTTCTTCGGCACTGTGAATCAGTGCACGCATGTCTTTCGGGAAGCACGAGCCGCCGTAACCACAGCCCGGATAGATGAAGTGATAACCGATGCGCGTGTCGGCACCGATGCCCTGACGCACCGATTCGATATCGGCGCCGAGGTGTTCGGCCAGCTCGGCGATCTGGTTGATGAAGCTGATCTTGGTCGCCAGCATGCAGTTGGCGGCGTACTTGGTCAGCTCGGCGCTGCGCAGGTCCATGAACATGATGCGGTCGTGGTTGCGGTTGAACGGCGAATACAGATCACGCATCACGTCGCGCACCTCGTCACCTTCGCAGCCAATGACGATGCGGTCCGGACGCCGGCAGTCGGCAACCGCCGAACCTTCCTTGAGAAATTCCGGGTTGGAGACGATGTCGAACTGCAGCAAGCGACCGACCTTGATCAGGGCTTTTTCGATGTGCGTGCGCAAGGTATCGCCGGTGCCGACCGGCACGGTGGATTTCTCCACCAGAATCAGCGGCTGCTCACGATGGCGAGCGATGGCATCACCGACCGACAGCACGTAGCGCAAATCTGCCGAGCCGTCTTCACGCGATGGCGTCCCCACTGCAATAAAGGCCACGCGACCGTGCTGCACGGCGAGTTTTTCATCGGTGGTAAACAACAGACGTTTCGAATCGAGGCCTTCGCGCACCAGGCTGGCCAGCCCCGGTTCGAAGATGCTGACGTGACCCTGGCGCAACAGGTCGACCTTCTTCTGGTCGACGTCCATGCACACGACGTCATGACCGACCTCGGCCAATACGGCCGCTTGCACCAGACCGACGTAACCGCTGCCAAATACTGTGATTTTCATGGAGCACTCCTGAATTCGGGCGCACGAGCCGGACGAGTGTTAATGGTGATGACCCCGAGCATGACCAGCGCCACGCCCAGTGATTTAGTGAAACTGAAGGATTCGTTGAACAGCGGCAGACTGGCCGCCAACAGGTACACCAGCGCGTAGCTGATGCTCAGCAGTGAATAGGCGCGGCCCAACGGCAGGTCGCGCAGGGCGGCGAGCCAGCAGAGCATTGACAGGGCGTAGGCGAAAATCGCCGCAACCACCACGGCCAAGGCGCGCAGATCGAGGCTGTCGATGGCCAGCCATTGTTCCGGCGCGGGCAGGCGCGTCATGCTCCAGCGCATGCCCAGTTGCGCAGCACTGACCAACAACACGCTGCCCAAAGCGAAGGTGATGCCACGACGCTGATTCATGATTGTTGCCCCAACAACACCACGCCGCCGATCACCAACGCCACGCCGAGCCAATGCTGGCGATCGATGGGTTCGCGGAAGACGAAGCGGGCGATCAGCGTGATCAGGACGAAATTGAGGCTGAGCATCGGGTAGGCGATGCCGACTTCGAGGCGCTGCAACACCAGCAGCCAGACCAGCAGACCGGAGCCGAGAGCGAGCAGCGCCAGCCATAACCATGGCGAACGCAGTTTGTCGGCCCAGCCCGACTCGACGCCGCGCCAACTTTCCACGGCGTATTTTTGTGCAACCTGGCCGAGACAGGTCAGCAGGCACGCGGCCAACAGCAGCAACAGGCTCATGACGCCTCCTTGGGCAGAATCATGATCACCAGGTTGCCCTGCTCATAACGGATGCCGTCCTTTGGCAGTCGGTCGATTTCGTCCAGTTCGTCCTGCCCCTTGACGCGCATCACCACGCCGACCGAACCGCTGCGGCGCGCCTCGCGCATCCACTGTTGCACTTGATCGGGATCGACCCGTTGCTGAATGCCGTCAGGATAGGCAAGGCCATATTTCAATTCGCCTATCGTGTTGTACAACGCCACTTGCGGGCGTTTGACCCGCCAGGCCAGGGCGGCGGCAGCGCCGAGATCGTTGCTCAACAGGTGTTCGGTCTGCGCCAGTTCGGTGATGTGATGCTTGATGAACTGATCAGGCATCTTGTTGGCGACCACCGATTTCGGCAGCGCCGCCGGTAGCACGGCAATCAGCAGCAGACTGCCGAACGCCGGGGCGGCCCAGCATTGCAGGGGCAGTAAGGCTTGCAGCAGGTTGGCGATGATCCAGCCGATCAGGGCAATGAACACCAGCACCATGCTGTGCAGCTCATGGTCATACACCGGTTTGGTCAATTGCAGGTACACCAACGCGATCAGCGTGACGATGCCCAGCGCCAGGTTGAGCAGACCGTTGACGCTCAGTGCCCGGCCTTGTTCCAGGTGCAGGCGGTCGGCCAGCGCGTTACCCAGCAGCAACGCCATCGGCAGCAGGCACGGGAGGATGTAAGTCGGCAGCTTGCCGTTGCTCAGGCTGAAAAACGCCAGTGGCATCAGCAGCCACAGCAACAGGAACAGCACTTTCGGTTGAGCACGGCTTTGCCAGGCCTGCTTGAAAGCGGTCGGCAGCAAACCGACCCACGGCAGACTGAACGCCACCAGCAGCGGCAGGTAAAACCACCACGGCGCGTCGTGTTGGGCATCGTCACCGGCGAAGCGGCGAATGTGCTCGTGCCAGAAGAAGAACCGCCAGTAGTCCGCTTCCTGCGCATGCACCGACAGCACCCACGGCAGGCTGACAATGATCGCCACGGCAATCGCCACCGGGCCGTATGTCAGCAGTTCACGCCAGCGCTTTTGCCAGAGCATCCACGGCAGGGCGATCAGCACCGGCAGCAGCCAGGCGAGAAAACCCTTGGTCATGAAACCCATGCCGCACGCCAGCCCGAGCAGCGCCCACGCGGCCATGCGCTTGCCGCTGGCGTGACTGTCGACGGCAAACCACAGCGCCACCAGACTCAGGTTGACCCAAAAGGTGAATTGCGGATCCAGGTTGGCGTAACCAGCCTGACCGGCAACAATCGTGAAGCTCATGTAGAGCAGGGCGCAGGCAAAGCTTTTGCGCGGCTGATTCCACAAACGCCGGGCCACCAGGTAGCACAGCAACACGCTCAACCCGGTGCTCAGTGCCGAGGCAAAGCGCACGCCGAACAGGTTCTGCCCGAACAATTCCTGACCCAGCGCAATCATCCAGTAGCCGGCAATCGGCTTCTCGAAATAGCGCAGGCTCATGAAATGCGGCGACACCCAGTTACCGCTCAGCAGCATGTCCTGGCTGATCTGCGCGTAGCGAGTTTCATCGGGAATCCACAAACCATGACTGCCCAACGGCAGCAGATAAGCCAGCAGGCAGATTCCCAATAACAAGAGCGGCAATGCCCAGCGTTTAGTCATGCGCCTTGCACTCCCAGCCAGCCTTCACGGCCGTCGAGGGCGCCGCGTTGTACGCGACCCACGGGCAAGGTGTTGAAGAATTCAGGCAACAAGTCGCCCAGCGGTGCGAAGTCGATGTTGCGCAGGCGCGCATCGGCCAGCAATTGACGAAAATCCTCAGCCATCAGAATCCCTTCTACCTCGGCATGAATGGTGTAGACGTTGAGCTGTTGCGGGCGAAAGTGATCAAGGATGAAACCGTTGAAATCCCGCGCTGCGACGATCGGGCCGACCACTTCATCGAAGGTCGGCAGGTCCACCGGGATCTGCGGCGTCCCCGGTGTGCCATCGGCGAGCAATGGACGAAACAGGCGCTGCCCCCGGCAATCGCTGTTGTAGCGAAAGCCGAAAGCCTGCTTGGCTTCGATCACGCGCTCGTCCGCGCGCCAGCCGGCGGCGGCTGAACAGGTGATCTTCTCGCCGAGAATGTCGCTCAAGGTGTCGACGCCCTGGCGGATCTGCTCGATCAGCTGTTCGTTGCTCCAGCGCCCGGCATTGGCTTGCCAGCCGTGGTGATCCCAGGCGTGCAAACCGACTTCATGACCGGCATCGCGGGCCTGACGCATCAGGTGCCCTAGGTCACGGCCAATCGGTTTGCCCGGCCAGGCAGTCCCGGCCAGCAGAATGTCCCAGCCATACAGGCCGGCCGCGTTGGAACGAAGCATCTTCCAGAAGAACTGCGGGCGGATCAGGCGCCACAGATGCCGGCCCATGTTGTCGGGGCCGACACTGAAGAAAAACGTCGCCTTGATCTGCGCCTCGTCGAGCATCTCCAGCAAACGCGGCACACCTTCACGGGTGCCGCGAAAGGTGTCGACATCGATACGAAGTCCTGCTTGCATCAGCGCTTGTCCGCGATTTCGAGCATGGCCTCGCGCAAGAAGAAATCCAGCGTGTTGCCGATGGTCTCGCGCATTTCCACGGTTGGCGTCCAGTCGAGCAGGCGCTTGGCGTTGGCGATGCTTGGCTTGCGGTGCTCGACGTCCTGATAACCGGCGCCGTAGAACGCCTTGCTTTCGACGTCGCGGAAACCGGCGAACGGCGGGAAGTTGCTGCGCAGCGGATGCGCTTCGAACTGGCGCAGCAGCTCTTCGCCCAACTGACGGATGCTGGCTTCGTTGTCCGGGTTGCCGATGTTGATGATCTGGCCGTTGCAGACGTCGTTGTCGTTATCGATGATCCGCGCCAGTGCCTCGACGCCGTCAGCGATATCGGTGAAGCAGCGTTTCTGCTCGCCGCCGTCGAACAGACGGATCGGCGTGCCCTCGACCAGGTTGAGGATCAACTGGGTGATGGCGCGGGAGCTGCCGATACGTGCCGAGTCCAGGCGATCGAGACGCGGGCCCATCCAGTTGAAAGGACGGAACAGGGTGAAATTCAGGCCTTTGGCGCCGTACGCCCAGATCACCCGGTCGAGCAGTTGCTTGGAGACGGAGTAGATCCAGCGCTGCTTGTTGATCGGGCCAACCACCAGGTTGGACGAGTCTTCGTCGAAATGCTTGTCCTGGCACATGCCGTAGACTTCCGAGGTCGACGGGAAGATCACGCGCTTGTTGTACTTGACGCAGTAGCGCACCAGTTTGAGGTTTTCTTCGAAGTCGAGTTCGAACACGCGCAGCGGGTTACGGGTGTATTCGATCGGCGTGGCGATGGCCACCAGCGGCAGGACCACGTCGCACTTCTTGATGTGGTACTCGATCCACTCGGAGTGAATGCTGATGTCGCCTTCCACGTAATGGAAGTGCGGATGGCTGCGCAGACGGTCGATGGCGTCGGAACCGATGTCCAGGCCATAGACTTCGTAGCGGTCATCACGCAGCAGACGCTCGGACAAGTGATTGCCGATAAAGCCGTTGACGCCCAGGATCAACACACGGGTACGACGTGGCGCACGACCGGACTCGGCGCCGCGCAGCAGCGAGCCGTCGACCAGACCCAGCTCGTTGGCCAGTTGCGGGCCGCTGAGGAACAGGCCGTTGTCGTTGCGCTGGCCGGAGAGCACCACCAGCGAATCTTCACCGCAGGCAATGCGCAGCGGATCGACGCTGATCACGCGGCCCGGTGCCTGACCGTCGTTGCCTTTGACGACTGCAGCGCTCCAGACGATCAGTTTGTGTTCGCCCACGGCGCAGAAAGCACCCGGATAGGGTTGGGTTACGGCACGCACCAGATTGAACAGTTGCTCGGCCGGTTGCGCCCAGACCAGTTTGCCGTCGGCGGCAGTGCGACGACCGAATACCGTGGCTTTCGATTCGTCCTGCGCGGTTTCGCTGATCTTGCCTTGGAGCATTGCTGGCAGGGTATCGCGCAGCAGGTCGGAGGCGGCGATGCGCAGTTTGCCGTGCAGGCTCAGCGCGGTGTCGCTGCGCTCGATGGCCACGCGTTGCTGGGCGACGATGGCGCCGGCGTCGGCACGCTTGACCATGCGGTGCAGGGTCACGCCGGTTTCGGTCTCGCCGTTGACCAGCACCCAGTTGGCCGGGGCGCGACCACGGTAGCTCGGCAGCAGCGAACCGTGCAGGTTGAACGCGCCTTTTTTGGCAGTGGCCAGCAGCGCTTCGCTCAGCAGGTTGCGGTAGTAGAACGAGAAGATGAACTCCGGGTCGAGCTTGGCAATGCGCTCGATCCACAGTGGGTGATTGACGTCTTCCGGGGCGTGCACCGGGATGCCTTTTTGCGCGCACAGTTGCGCAACCGAGGCATAGAACGCGGTTTCTTTCGGGTCATCGGCGTGAGTGAACACGGCAGCGATGTCGTAGCCGCTGTCGAGCAGGGCTTGAATGCCGGCGCAGCCAATGTCGTGGTAAGCGAAGACAACAGTTTTTGCACTCATGAGAGAACCTGACCGGAAGTAGAAGTGGAATTGGAAGAAAGACCGTCAACGGTGACCGCAGGCGCCGGGTGGGCGGCGTGGCTGCGCAAGACTTTTTCAATGAAGAAACGCGGTCGGGCACGCACGTCGCTGTACATGCGCCCGAGGTATTCGCCGAGCAGGCCCATGCCGATGAACTGGCCACCGGTGAACACGAACAACACGGCGAACAGCACAAACAAGCCATCGCCCGCCCAGCCGGCGCCGAGCGTCAGGCGCAGGACAATCAGCACGGCGGCAAACAACAAGCCGAGCCCGGCCATGGCAAAGCCGACGATGCTCAGCAAGCGCAACGGCGTGGTGGTCATGCAGGTGATCAAGTCGAACATCAGGTTGATCAAACGCATCGGGCTGTATTTCGAATCGCCGTGTTCACGCTCGGCGTGGGCGACGACGATTTCCGTGGTGTGGCGGGCGAAGCTGTTGGCCAGAATCGGGATGAAGGTGCTGCGTTCGCGGCAGGCGAGCATCGCGTCGATGATCGTCCGGCGGTAAGCACGGAGCATGCAGCCGTAGTCGCTCATGGCGACACCGGTGGAGCGTTGCACGGCGAGGTTGATCAGCTTCGACGGGTAGCGGCGCAGCGCCGAATCCTGGCGGTTGCCGCGCACGGTGCCGACCACGTCGTAACCCTTTTCGGCTTCGGCGACCAGGCGCGGGATTTCTTCCGGCGGGTTCTGCAGGTCGGCGTCGAGGGTGATGACCACGTCGCCCTTGCACTGTTCGAAACCGGCCATGATTGCCGCGTGCTGGCCGTAGTTGCGGTTGAGAATGACCGCGACAAACGGGCTGTCGACGCGGGTCGCGGCTTCTTCGAGAAGGTTGGCGGATTCGTCGCGGCTACCGTCGTCGACGAGGACGATTTCATAGTCGTGACGCAGCATCCGGCACGCCGCTTCGGTGCGGCGCAACAGTTCCGGCAGGCTGTCCTGTTCGTTGTAGACCGGGATGACGATCGACACACAGCGGATCGGATAGGGTTTCACAGGCGTTTGTCCATAAGAGTGGCGATGGCGCCGACCACGCGATCAAGGTCTTGATCGCGCATGTCGGGGAACAACGGAATCGAGCACAGCCGCGCCGAGTTCCATTCGGTGTTGGGCAGGTACAGGTCGGGATCACGCAGGCGATACCAGGTGTGCAGGTGGGTGGCGATGAAATGGATACCGGTGCCGATGCCCTGGTCCTGCAAGCCTTTCATGAAGGCTTCACGGTCCATGCCGCAGCGCTCGCTGTCGATGCGCAGGATGAACAGGTGCCAGGCGTGTTGCTGGGCGTAGGCGGGCAGGGCCAGCGGTTGCACCGGCAGGCCTTCGAGTTTTTGCCGGTAGGCGGTGGCCAGCTCGGTGCGGCGCGCGTTGATTGCATCCAGGCGCTCGAGCTGCACCAGCGCGATGGCAGCGTTGATGTCGGCCAGGTTGTATTTGAAACCCGGTTCCATCACCTGCGCCTGCGGCTTGCGGCCACCGGTCAGGCGGTCGTAGGCATCCACACCGAGGCCGTGGAATTTGAGCATGCGCACACGGCTGGCCAGGGCTTCGTCGTCGGTGACGAACATCGCGCCTTCGGCACAGGTCATGTTCTTGATCGCATGGAACGAGAAAATCGCCGTGCCTTGCGAGCCAACGTGGCGGCCCTTGTAGCGTGTGCCGGCGGCATGGGCGGCGTCTTCGATCACTGCGATGCCGTGCTTGTCGGCCAGCGCGTACAGCGGATCGAGATCGAATGCGGCACCGGCGTAATGCACCGGGATGATCGCTTTGGTGCGTGGAGTGATTGCCGCTTCGATACGCGCAGCGTCGGTCATCAGGGTGTCGCGGTCGACGTCGACGAACACCGGTTTGGCGCCGAGCAGCGAGATCATGTTGGCGGTCGAGACCCAGGTTTGCGACGGGGTGATGACTTCGTCACCCGGGCCGATGCCCAGCGCGAGCAGCGCGATGTGCATGCCGCCGGTTGCCGAGGAAAGTGCTACCGCATGCCGGCAACCAACGTAGTCTGCGAATTGTTCTTCGAGTGCCTGATTTTTAGGCCCGGTGGTAATCCAGCCGGAACGCAATACTTGCTCTACGGCTGCAATTTCTTCTTCGCCGATACTCGGGCGAGAAAAAGGGAGAAACGCCTGACTCATGGACACCTCATCACAAACAATCAAAAGAAAACCAACTCTTTAAATAGGATCCAATTTCAGCGTAGACGCAAAAATCACCTTTGCATCAATAAGTTGCTGAAACGGCTTCCGTCGGGGGCTGGTTGACTTTTGTGGCTTCGCGCGGCAGTTTGGACAAGGCCGGCACGGGATCTGTTGGAATTAAGGTTATGCCCGTTTTTGTGAAAGGAACATGAAAAACCGGTCGGCGAATCGTTTATCTGAAACTCATACAGCCGCTGTTCAGACTTCTACCGTTTATCGTCATTTTTAGTAGAAAAGTCCTACAGAAGTGTTCCCCTTAGACGGGGAATGTTGCAGTTGTTAGTTGGTGTGTTGAATTGTTTTTACTCAAGGCCTTTACGTTTGATTGACTTGCCCGCTGTTCCGTTGGAAACCCGCCAAACCAATCCGATGACCGTGTATCTGGCACGCCTGGCACCTTCCAGCCAGCTGACCATGCGTTACGTTTTGCAGGACGCTGCCGATCGCCTCGGCTTTGCCGAGATGAATGTCGAAGATATTCCCTGGCACGCGTTACAACCTGAAGATGTTGTCGCGCTGGTGGCCGCTTTACGCGAAGACAACTACGCGCCGAACACTTCTTCGCTGTATGTCAATGCCATACGCGGTGTAATGAATGAAGCCTGGCGCATGAGCCTGATCAGCCAGGATCATCTTTTGAAGATGCGTTCGGTAAAAGGCATTGCCGGTACGCGACTGTCGCAGGGGCGCAATCTCAAGCGCACCTTGATTCACGAACTGATGGAAGTCTGCGCCGCCGACCCGCGCCCGCAGGGCCTGCGCGACGCGGCAGTGATCGCACTGTTGTATGGCACCGGCATGCGCAAGTCGGAATCAGTGGATCTGGATTTGAATCAGGTCGATTTCCGCGAACGCAGCCTGACCGTCACCGGCAAGGGCAACAAGCAACTGATCAAATATGCACCGACGTGGGCGTTCGACAAGCTCAATAAATGGCTGGAGTTCCGCCGCGAGCAGCTCAAGGACGGCGAGAGCGACGATGCCTTTCTGTTCAACCGCATCCGCCGTGGCAGCCACATCACCCGTGAGCGCATCACCAAGCACGCGATCTACTACATCGCGCGCCAACGTGGCACCCAGGTCGGGGTGAAGATCATGCCGCACGATTTCCGTCGCTCGTTCATCACCCGGGTGATCGAGGAGCACGATCTGTCGATTGCGCAGAAGCTCGCCCACCACAGCAATATCCAGACCACCGCCAACTACGATGTGCGCGATGACAACGAGCGGCGGCGTGCGGTGGATCGCTTCGATCTCTGATCAGAGCGCGGCGAACACGTGGGCTGCACCGAGCACCGACAATTGCACCGCGCTGCCGGCGGGTGGCGCGTGCATGCCAGAGCTGCGCACCAGTAGCGAACGGCCCGGCGCATGACTGGCGGGGGAGCGCAGTTCGACCGTCAGCGTGCAGGTGTTGCCGGCGAAATCACGTTCGGTGACCACTGCATCGCAGCTCGGAGCGCCAATGACGGTGCCGCCGACCTGCAATTGTTCCGGTCGCAGCATGATTTGCGCATCGCCAATGAAGCCATTGCTGTTGACTGGCACCGGGCCGAGATCGCAGTGCGCCCAACCGGATTCGATGCGCGCCGGCATCACCACGGCTTCACCGAGAAAGTGCGCGGTCTGCTCATCTTCCGGATAACGATAGAGATCCATCGGATGCCCGGACTGCACCAGGCGACCGCCGCGCATCACCGCCAACTGGTCGGCAAATGACAGTGCTTCGCCCTGATCGTGGGTGACCAGGATGGTCGTCACGCCAGCATCCGCCAACAGTCGCGCGACCATTTTGCGCATGGCGCTGCGCAGGCCGGTATCGAGCGCGGAGAACGGTTCGTCGAGCAGCATCAGGCGTGGTTGTTGGGCCAGCGCGCGCGCCAGTGAAACCCTTTGCTGCTGGCCACCGGACAACTCATGCGGCCAGCGCTGGGCCATGTTGGCGTCCAGCGCGACGCTGTCCATCAGTTGCGCGATGCGCTCGTGTCGCGCCGTGCCGGTGAGGGCCAGACCGAAGCCGATGTTGGCGCTCACGGTCATGTGCGGGAACAGCGCGCCGTCCTGCGGCACGTAGCCGATCTGGCGTTGATAAGCCGGAACCGCGTGGCTGCTGTCGACCAGTACCTGACCGTTAAGAGTCAGGCTGCCGGCGTCGGGGAATTCGAAACCGGCGATCATCCGCAACAGCGTGGTTTTACCGGAACCCGAAGGGCCGACAATCACCGTGCGGCTGCCGGTCGGTACGGACAGGCAGATGTCATCCAGCGCTTTCTGCGCGCCAAAGGCTTTGCTCAGGGAGATCAGTTCAAGTGCGTTCATCGGCCCGCGGTGCGCCTGGATTGGTGGTAGAGGATGGCCGTCAGTGGCAGCGATAACAGCACCATCAGCAGTGCGTAAGGCGCCGCAGCGGCGTAATCGATTTCGCTGGTCATGGCCCAGAATCCGGTCGCGAGGGTGCGCGTGCCGTTGGGCGCGAGCAGCAGGGTCGCGGTCAGTTCATTGGTAATCGCCAGAAACACCAGTGCTGCGCCGGCTGCCGCACCCGGTGCGGCGAGGCGCAGGGTGATCAGCCACAAGGCACGCAACGGTGAGCGGCCGAGGCTTTGCGCGATGTTTTCCAGCTCCACCGGCGCTTGGGCAAAACCGGCGCGCAGGCTGACCAGTGCGCGCGGCAGGAACATCAGCAAGTAGGCCAGCAACACGGTGATGGTGGTCTGGTAGATCGGTCGGGCGAAATGGATGGTCACGGTCACCAGCGCCAATGCGACGACAATCCCCGGCAACGAACTGGTGATGTAGTTGCAGCCTTCCAGCAAACGTTGCAGTTTGCCGGGCGCACGGATCGACAGCCAGGCAATCGGTATCGCCGCCAGACTGGTCAACAGCGCTCCGGCCACGCCGAACGACAGGGTTTGCAACAGCGCGGGTAATAACTCGCCGCCGCCCCAGACCTCCACACCTCCGGCGATCAACCAACGCCCCAAGGTCAGCAACGGTACGCCGAGAGCGAGCAGGCACGTCAGCACTTGCAGGCCCAGCCCGAGCGCTTTGGCGCCGCGACTCATCAACACGGTGCGTTGTTCGCGCGCACTGCCGGAACCCACGCGGGCGTAACGCGCCTTGCCACGGGCGGCGGATTCGACCGTGAGCATCGCCAGACAGCACAGGGCCAGAACGCCGGCGAGCATGTTGGCTGCCGGGCCGTTGAAGGTCGATTTGAACTGATCGAAAATCGCCGTGGTGAACGTATCGAAACGGATCATCGCGTAGAGGCCGTACTCGGCCAGCAGATGCAAACCCACCAGCAGCGCACCGCCACAAATCGCCAGGCGCAACTGCGGCAGCACCACGCGGAAAAACACCGCCCAAGGCTTGAGGCCGAGGGATTCGGCAACGTCTTCTATCGCTGGATCGAGTCGCCGCAAGGTCGCCGCAACCGGCAGATAAAGGAACGGGAAATAGGCGATCACTGACACCAGCACTCCGGCCGGCAATCCATGGATCGATGGGATCAGGCTGACCCACGCATAGCTGTGCACGAACGCCGGTACCGCCAACGGCGCCACTGCAAGCAATGACCACAGGCGCCGGCCGGGCAGGTTGCTGCGCTCGGTCAGCCACGCCAGCGTCGTGCCGAGCACAATGCACAAGGGCAGGGTGATCAACACCAGCAGCACCGTGTTGATCAGCAGTTCGGCGACGCGTGGACGAAACACCAGGGCTTCGATTGTCGCCCAGCCTGTCGCCCACGACACGCCGATCACAAACGCAATCGGCAGCAACGACAACAGTGAAACCGTGATCGCCAAGGCAACCACCCACGATCCCCCGCGACCAGTGAGGGCGCGGGTTTTCAGTGGCAGGTGAGCGGAAGACGCCGCAGCGATTTCCGCCGGTAAAGGTTCCGGGATCACTTACAGGATTCCCGCCTGGGTCATCAGCTCGACGGCTTTCTTGCTGTCGAGTTTCGACGCATCGACTTTTGGCGCATCGAGCTCCTTCAACGGCGTCAGTTTCGAATTGGAAGGCGCGTCTTTGCCCACCGCGTACTCAAACGAGGTGCCGCTATGGAGGATTTCCTGGCCTTCCTTGCCGGTGATGTATTTGACGAACTTCTGCGCGTCTTCCTGGTGTTTGCTGGAGGCCAGCACGCCGGCGCCGGAGGTACTGACGAACGCGCCCGGGTCCTGATGTTTGAAATAGTAGAGCTTGGTGTTCTGGCTGTTTTCGCCGGTCTTGGACTGATCGACGAAGCTGTAATAGTGATAGATCACGCCGCTGTCGATCTGGCCGGCGTTGACTGCTTTGAGCACGGCGCTGTTGCCGCGATACACGGTGGCATTGGTTTTCATGCCTTTGAGCCAGTCGAGCGTGGCGGCTTCGCCTTTTTGCTCCAGCACCGCAGCGACGATGGCCTGAAAATCAGCACCGGCCGGGGAGGCGGCCCAGCGACCTTTCCAGTCCGGTTTGGCCAGGTCGAGCAGGGATTTCGGCAGGTCTTTTTCGGCAAGTTTCGCCGGGTTGTAGACGAATACCGTGGAGCGCGCAGCGATGCCGATCCACTGGCCGTGGGCCGGACGGTACGCCGCATCGACTTGTTCCAGCGTGGCGGGCGCGATCGGCGCGAACAATTTGGCGTTGTCGACCAGCACCATCGCCGGGGAGTTTTCGGTGAGGAACACATCCGCCGGAGAGGCCGCGCCTTCCTGTACCAGTTGATTGCCCATTTCGGTGTCATCGCCATTGCGAATGGTCACCGGAATGCCGGTCTCTTCGGTAAAGCCGGCGACCCAGGCCTTGGTCAGGCTTTCATGCTGCGCGTTGTAAACCAATAGACCGACGCCGTCGGCGGCGTAGGCCTGGCTGGCAGCGAGCAGGGCGGTGGCCAGCAACGCGCGTTTCAGGAAAGACGGAAACTGTGGATTCATGACGACAACGCTCCTGTTTTTTTTGACGTTATGGGCAGGCACTCGCGAGCGGACTTCAATGCGAATGATTTGCATATGTTGAGTCGCAGGCAATGTAGAGAGGCAAATGAGAAAAAAACGTCAAACAGACCGTTAATACATGTCATTTTCATTCAGATTAGCAGCGACTTGAAAACGCACGATTGCCGTGCGTCATTCAACGTCATGAGATTTCAGGAGGGATTGGGCAGGTAGGCGACGCTCTGGTCCTCGCGGCCATGGAAAAATTGCTCGCCGCGTGTCGGCGTGGTGGTGATGATCCGGTGGTCGGCGCCGAGATAACCGAGCGGCACCGGCTCGCCCTGGCGGTACTGCGCAACGAAGATGGTGCGTTGCGGATTCCATTGCTGACCGCTGCTGCGTTCAAGCCAGGCGATCAGCGCGGCACTGTCGCCGTTGCGCGGATAGTCTGCGGTTTGCGCCACGTAATAGAACGGCGCTCCGCCGGTTTGCAGGTACATTGGCACTTTGTTGTCGACCTCGACCATGACCATGCGCCACTGATCGAGCGGCGCCTGCTGGCTGGCCTGTTCGCGCACGGTTTCGCCGAAACGGATCACGCCGCCACCGCTGTTGGTCCACGGGTAGAGCACGCCAAGTACGCCCACCAGCACCGCAGTGGCAATGCCGAAACCGATGTTCAATCCACGACCTTCGACGTTGCGCGCCGCCATGCGCCGGGTGATCCACCAGGCGCCGAGCAGTTGCGCGAACGGCACCAAGGGCAGCACGTAATAGCTGCGACGGCTGCCGCTGGCGGTGAAGAAGATCATCAGCAGCGCCAGCCCCTGAATCAGCCAGCGGGTGTCCGGCTCGATCTGCCGCCAATGCCGCAGCGCCACCCACAATGCAATCAACCAGCAGGGTGCCCAAGGCAAGGTGTAGACCGGCAGATAGATAAGGTAGGTGTAGATCGGCCCGATGTTGTCGAACGGCTGGAAAAACCGCACGACGTTTTCCCGCAGTACCAGACCCAGGCCACTTTCGCCGTAGTTCGGCGCGCCATACAGATGCGAGAGCAGGAACGGCGCCATGTAGAACGTGCCGGCAATCAGCAACGCTGCGGCCAGACGCAGATTCAGGTGCAGCTTCCAGCGCTTTTCGCTCAGCAGATGCGGCAGCAGCACCAGTCCCGGCAGAATGAAGCCGATCAAGCCCTTGAACAGCGAGGTCAGCGCCAGCAAGCCGAAAAACACCACGTATCGCCAGAGTTTTGTATCGTCCGGCCCGCGCCAGTACCACCATACGGCAGCGAGCACGCCGCACACGGTGAGGATGTCGGCGGTGGCGACGCGCGCCCAGAACACGAAATAGAACGTGGTGGCCAGCATCCATCCGGCAATCAGCCCGGTGCCTTTGCGAAACAGCTGCTCACCCAGCAGGTACACCAGCCAGACACTCAACCACGCCGCGACAACCGATGACAAACGCAGTGACCAAGGCCCGAGGCTGCCGGTCAGCCAGGCGCTGGCGGTAATCAGCCAATACGACAGCAGCGGTTTGTCGTAGTACGGCCCGCCCTTGAGATACGGATCGAAATAGTCGCCGCTTTGCAGCATCTGCAGGGCGATGTTGGCCCAGCGGGTTTCCGCGCCCCACAGCTCACGACTGCCGAGGCCGAAGAGCAGCATCAGCGCCGTGGCCGCGAGCAGCATCCATAAAGCCTTGCGGTCATTGGCCGTTGCGGTCATGGCTGGCTCTTGGCGAAGATGTAGATTTGCAGATTGCCGCGCTGGTAGTGCTTGCCATCCGCCGGCAACAGGCCGATTTCCTGTTCATCCTGGGTGCTGTTGACGCGCATCACCACCGCCACCGAGCCTTTTTTGCGTGCTTGCGTCATCCATTCGCCGACGTCGGCCAGGCTGACCTTGCGCGACGCCATGGCCGGGTCTTCGAGACCGTATTTAAGTTCGCCGACGGTGTTGAGCAGGTCGACTTGCGGTCGCTGCAAACGCCACGACAGCGCCGACGCCGCGCCCAGGTCATTACTCAACAGTGACGCCGTTTCACTCAATGCCGGCTGATGTTCGGCAATAAACTGGTCAGGCATTTTGCTGTCGACGATCAGCGCGGGCATCGCCGCCGGCAGTAGCGCGATCAACAGGCCGATGCCCAGCGCCGGCATCGCCCACAGTGTCAGCGGACGCATGATCTGCAGGGCGTTGGCGATGATCCAGCCGATCAGCACGATAAACACCAGCGACAGGCTGAACATTTCGCTGTGGGTGTAGATCTCTTTGCTGGTTTGCAGATAGATCAGCGCAATCAGGGCAACACTCGCCAGTGCAGTGTTGATTACCCCATTGAGGCGCAGGATCCGGCTGTCGCGCTGCTGCAGCCAGTGCACCACGTTGTGCCCCATGAGCAAGGCCAAGGGCAGCAGACACGGCATGAGGTAAGTCGGCAACTTGCCGCTGCTCAGGCTGAAAAACGCTAATGGCAGGAGGAACCACAACGCGAGGAACGCGATTTTCGGCTGGCGTTTTTCGCGCCAGGTACGGATCAACGTCGATGGCAACAACATGGCCCACGGCAGCGTCGCGGCGAACAGCAACGGCAGGTAAAACCACCATGGCCGCGCGTGCTGGGCATCATCGCCGGCAGCAAAACGGCGGATGTGTTCATGCCAGAAGAAGAATCGCCAGAAATCCGGTTCGCGCGCCTGCACGGCCAACGCCCAAGGCACGCTGACGAGTGCCGCGACCAGCACCGCCACCAGCCCGTAACGCAGTAATTCAGCGAAGCGGCGTTGCCAGATCATGTAAGGCAGCGCGATCAGCACCGGCAGGAGCAGGGCGAGAAAACCCTTGGTCATCAGGCCCATCCCGCAGGCGGCGCCCAACAACGCCCAACTGCCGAGGCGCGCCTTTACGCTGCGGCTATCAATGGCAAACCACACCGCGACCAGACTCAGATTGACCCACAAGGTGAACTGCGGATCGAGGTTGGCGTAGCCCGCCTGACCGGCGATCAGGCCAAAACTCATGTACAGCAATGCGCAGGCAGCGCTGATGCGCGGGCTGTTCCACAAACGCCGCGCCAGCACATAGGCCAGCCAGACGCTGGCGCCGCTGCTCAATGCCGAGGCGATGCGTACCCCGAACAGGTTGTCACCGAAAATCGCCTGACCGATGGCGATCATCCAGTAACCGGCAATCGGCTTCTCGAAGTAGCGAATGCCCATGAAATGCGGTGCGACCCAGTTGCCGCTGAGGAGCATTTCCTGGCTGATCTGACCGTAGCGGGTTTCGTCGGGGATCCACAAGCCGTGGCTCATCAGTGGCAGCAGATAAAACAGCACGAAGGCGAAGATCAGCCCGGGAATCGCCCAGCGCTCAACCATCGAGGGGGCTTGTGATAAATGTCGGACAGCGTGGCGCAACGGTTTGTTATCAGACGTCATGACTGGACCTTGGCGCGGATAAAGTATGTGGGGCGAAAGTTCGGATGTTTGCGGGTTACTGGGCACTTGTTGTTTGCCAGAACGGGGTATTTACAATGCCCAGGACGCTAAGTTTCTGCTGATGGTTAATTCGCACCAGTAATACGCTGCCGTATTCGGCGGCAATTGCATGAGGAAAACCGCTCTGTTTTTCGAAGTCGCTGATACAACCGCTGTGGGTGACCAGAATCAGATTGTGCTGCGGTGTCTTGTTCGCGACGATTTCATCGCGCAGCGTCGGCCCGCAGGTGGCCAGCCAATCCTCAGTGCCGGCGTCGTGACCGAACATCGAGTGCGCGGTTTGTGCTGTCCGCGTCAACGGGCTGCTCAATACTTGCGTCTGCTGCATGCCGAGACGCACAAAGCCCTGACCGACGGCTGCTGCCGCGAGACTGCCCGCTTGGGTGATGCCGTCAGCCGGGCCGAGGCAAGTGTTGCTCGAGCGATCGCAGCGTTCGGTATGGCGGACCAATGCGACGATTTCGCCCGCTTGCCACGCCTTGACCCACTCGGCGGTGGTGGCGCGATCGGCGTGATCGAGGTCGACCGGCGAGCGTGGCCACCAGACAAAACCGCTGACCAGGATCGCTACAAACACAACGCAAGCAAGCGCGATCAACAGGCGCAGGCGCGGAGTACGCGGCGACTTTGATGTTGTTTCAGATTGAAATAATTGCGCCACAATATTGCCCCTTCTAACTCCTGATGTTTCATTCAGTGCAACGCAAGGCTCAGGCAGCGAGCAACTTTACGACTACTTGGTTGAATGCTGGCTGAACACTACGTTCGGGGTCGTAGGGGCGCGGTGAATAACATGTGAAAATATTGCGCAAAGTTGAAGCGCCTAACTAAAACGACTATTTGATAAATAAACTCAAACGCTGTTTTTGTTTGGCGCAGGTCTTAACAACGCGCAGGGGTTGCGGCGAAGCTCGGTTGTGGCGGACAACGGCGTTGCGCTGGTCTATTGTTGCCCTCACGCCAGACAACCCGATAGGAGCCGACTGAACGAATGGATCTCAAGCACAGCCTGACGACGCGGATCGTGATCGTGTTCGCCCTGATGAGTGCCTTCGTCGCCGGGGTATTTGCGTTGGGGATCGTCGCCACCGTGCATGTGGTCGAGCGAAAATTGACTACCACCACGTTGAGCGGTGGCCTGCACCGGCTGCTGGCGATGGAAGACATCAGCCACTGGAGCCACAAACCGGAAAAGAGCGAGTTGTTTTTCGCTGAAGGCGCCAAGCCCCCGCTGACGTTGACCACGCAATTGGCGGCGCTGCCACTGGGCTTTCAGGAGATCAAGTTCCACGGCGAAGACTTCTACGCGATGGTCGAATCGGTGGCCGGGCGCAAGTACGTGCTGCTGCGTGACCAAGGCAGCCTCGAACAGCGTGAACACTTGTTGTTCATCGTGGTGATTGTCGGTTTCATCCTCAGCATTCTTTTGGCGATTGTGCTCGGCCGGTTGCTGGCGCGCCGAGTGATGGCGCCGGTGATCCGCCTGGCGCGACAGGTGCGCCACCGCGATCAGCTGATCGAACTGGCGCCACCCCTGCACCCGGATTACGCCGCTGATGAAGTCGGCGAACTGGCGTTGTCGTTCGATCAGACCCTAGGTCGCCTGCAAGCCACCCTGAGCCGCGAAAAACTCTTCACCAGCGACGTCAGCCATGAACTGCGCACACCGCTGATGGTGCTCGGCAGCTCTTGCGAACTGCTGCTGGCCAACCCGTCACTGGATGCGCGTTCAACGGCGCAGGTCAATCGCATTGCCCGCGCCAGCAGTGAAATGCGCCAGTTGGTTGAAACCTTCCTGATGCTCGCGCGAAAGCCTGATGAAGTCTCCGTGCAGTCAGCGGTAACGCTCAAGGAAGTGGCGGATGCTCAAGTAGAAGTCTGGGGGCGGTTGATCCGCGAAAAAGGCCTGGAGTTTATCTACGTTGAGCAGTTGGCCTGCACGACGCGCTACAACCTGACGTTCTTGCAGTCGGTGCTGGGCAATCTGTTGCGCAACGCCTGGCACTACACCGACCACGGCTTCGTTCGCTTGACCCTGCGTGACGACAGTTTTGTGGTCGAGGACAGTGGCATCGGCATTCCCGAGGAGCAACACCACGCGATGTTTCAGCCCTTCGTGCGCGGCGATGAACAACGTGGGGAAGGGCTTGGTCTCGGACTGTCGCTGGTGCAGCGAATCTGCAACCAGCAACAGTGGCGGGTACAACTGACGACCCGCGAGCCCAACGGTTGTATTTTTACCGTGACCCTGGCTCAGGAGGAGGGCGGGCAAGCGCGCGGATTACCGGCGGCCTGACTGATCAGCGCCGCGAGGCGTTTGACGTTGTTCTGCTGAGCCGTCACCAGTTCATCGATGCTCGGCCCCGACGGGGTCTGCAAGGTCGAACGGCACGTGACCAGTTCGCTGTCGGTATCGCCCAGCGGGCGCAGCCGCCATTTCGCATCGATCAGCGCGTACTGGCCGGGAATCGAGTCGAAGCGCTGGACGTCGATGCGCACCGAGACGTTGCCGCGACCGCTGCTGTTATTCAATTGATCGGTCAACGCACTGCGTAGTTCATCCGCCAGACTCGCGCCCCACCATTGGGTTTCAAGAATCGCCAGGCCACTGTTGCCCTGGCGAATGACGATTTGCGGGCGGTCGACCTGCGGCGGCACGCTGATGCCTTCAATCGGGATTTGCACCCCGGCGCGGGTGCTGCCCAGTTGCACCGGGGTCAGCGTGTGAAAGCTGATCGGGTCGCTGCGGCAGGCGCCCAGCAACATGAACGCAGCGAGCACGGTGATCTTCAGCGGTAAAGCCATGGGGTAGCTCCTGTGCTCAATTGCGTGGCGGTCCTTTCAGGTCCAGTGGCGCCGCGTTGTCTGGCCGGCCGCGAATCAGCGATTCCGGATGGCGACCGAGGTAATCCGACAGTTCCCGTAGCGAGCGCGACATGCGCCCGAGTTCGTCGAGGGTCTCGGTGAGCTTCTCGCGCTGCGGTGAATCTTCGGCCAGGGTCGAACTGGCGGACTGCAAGGTCTTGCTGACATCGGCGAGGGTGTTCTGCACGCCCGGCAAGGTCTTCGCGTTGAACTGAGCGAGGCCTTTGCGCAGTTCGACCAGATTGCTGTCGAGATTGCTGGCGATGCGGTCCACCGGCAGCTTGTTGAGTTTGTCGACCACCGCCTCGAGTTTCTCCTGCAACTGTTCGAGGCTGCCCGGCACGGTCGGAATGACCACTGGCCGAGCGGTCGGGTCGAAAGCGACTTTCTCGGCTTTCGGGAAAAAATCCAGGGCGACGTACAACTGCCCGGTCAGCAGGTTGCCACTGCGGGCCTGGGCGCGCAGACCGTTGTCGATGAAGGTGCCGATCAGGCGAATGCCGGCGGCTTCGTCATTGGGATCATGTTTGAACGCCGTGAGCATCTTGCCGTACGCCATACCGAGCCGCTGCGGATAAATGACGATGCCGACATTGAGCGGGAAGCTGCGTTTTTTTGCGTCGAAATCCAGATTGATCGCCACCACGCGGCCGATTTCCATGCCGAGGAATTCCACCGGTGCATCAACTTTCAACCCACGCAGCGATTGATCGAAACGCAGACTGAGGTATTGCGCCTTGCCGTTGGGCGGGGCGAGGGCGGTGGTCTGGTCAGCGAACAGGTCAAAGTCCTTGTCATCGGCGGCGGCAACGTCGTTGGGGCTGTAATCCGGGGCGCGGAAGGCGATGCCACCGATCAGTAACGTCGAGAGCGATTCGGTCTTCACCGCAAAACCGTTGGCGCCGACGTTGACGTCGATGCCGCTGGCGTTCCAGAAACGGGTGTTTTCCGTGACGAAGGCATCGTTCGGCGAATGGATGAACACTTCGATATTCACGCCTTTACCGTCCGGATCAAGGGCGTAGGTGACGACCTGGCCGACCGGAATCTTGCGATAGTAGACCGGCGAGCCGATGTCCAGCGAACCGAGGTCCGAGGCATGCAACATGAAGCGCTTGCCGGGTTCGCCGTAAGTGATCGGTGGCGGGTTTTCGAGGCCGTTGAAGTGTTTCGCGCGGCCATTCGCCTGGCCGATGTCCGCGCCAATGTAGTCACCGGAGAGCAGGGTGTCGATACCGGAAACGCCACCAGCACCGATGCGCGGGCGCACAACCCAGAACTGCGAGTCTTCGCGGGTAAAGGTTTCTGCCTGCTTGGCCAGTTTGATCGTCGCGTTGACGCTTTTCTGGTCGTCGCTCAACTCAACGTCGGTGACCTGGCCCACCACGACGTTGCGGTATTTGACCTCGGTCTTGTTCGCCGTCAGACCGCTGCCGGTCTTGAACGTGACAACGATGGTCGGGCCTTCCTGGAGGATGTTGTGCACCACCAGCGAAATACCCACCAGCACGGCAATGATCGGCACGATCCACACGAGCGAAATGCCGAAACGGCGGGTTTTGACGGGGGCTTGGCCTGGTGCTTGCGGCTCGTCGGTGGCTGACGACTTCATCCATGTCCTCCTCGATTGATTGGGCACTGAGCGTCAGGAACGCAAAAGCACCTCATCAATATAGAAGTGCTTGGCGATAGAGCAAATCCGTATAGCGCATGCACCCCGATTTCCCTGTATTGATCGTTCCCACGCGGAGCGTTGATCGTTCCCACGCTCCGCGTGGGAATGCAGCCCGTGACGCTCCGCGTCACTGGACGCAGAGCGTCCCTTGAGGCGTTCCCACGCGGAGCGTGGGAACGATCAGATTGGGCAGGAGGTTAGCCGAGGATTTCGCGCAGGCGATACCAGAACATGCCCAGTGCCAGCAGCGGCGAACGCAATGCCGGGCCGCCGGGGAAGGTCATGTGCGGCACACCGCTGAACACGTCCATGCCTTGGCTGTGCCCGGCATGAATCGCCTCCCCGAGGAGTTTTGCGCACCAGTGCGTGACGTTCAGGCCATGCCCGGAATAGCCCTGCGCGTAGAACACGTTCGGGTGTTGCTTGAGACGCCCGACCTGCGGGAAACGGTTGGCGGTGATGCCGATCTTGCCGCCCCACTGGTAATCGATGCGCACGTCCGCCAGTTGCGGGAAGACCTTGAGCATCTTCGGCCGCATATAAGCAGCGATGTCCGCAGGATCGCGCCCGGAATAATGGCAGGCACCGCCGAACAACAAGCGCCGGTCAGCCGAAAGCCGGTAATAATCGAGACCGACTTTCTGGTCGCACACCGCCAGATTCTGCGGGATCAGTTGCGCAGCGCGTTCCTCGGACAACGGTTCGGTGGCGATGATGTAACTGCCGGCCGGCAGCACTTTGCCACTGAGTTGTTGTTCGAGTTCATCCAGATGCGCATTGCAGCCGAGCACCAGACTGCCGGCCCGCACCGTGCCATGGGCGCAACGCACCTGCACCGTCGCGCCGTGGATGATCTCCAGCACTTGGCTCTGCTCGAAAATCCGCACGCCAAGTGATGCCGCCAGCCGCGCTTCGCCTTGCACCAGATCCAGCGGGTGCAGATGACCGGAACCCATGTCCAGCAGCCCGCCGGCGTAGATGTCGGAGTTGACCACTTGCTGGCGGATCTGCTCCGGGCCGATCAGGCGGGTTGCGTGGGAATAACCGAGTTCGGCGAGATCGACCAGTTCATCCTTGAACGCATCGAACTGCGCGGTGGTGTTGGCCAGGTCGCAGAACCCCCAGCGCAGGTCGCACTCGATGCCGTTGTCGCCGATGCGCTGGCGCACCAGTTCCACCGAATCGATGCCGGCGCGCTGCAAATAACGCACCCCGTCCTGACCGACATACTTGGCGAAGCCGTCAACGTCATGGCCGATGCCACGAATCAACTGTCCGCCATTGCGCCCGCTGGCGCCCCAGCCGATGCGGCGGCCTTCGATCAAAATCACCGAGAGCCCGCGTTGCGCCAGTTCAATAGCCGTGTTGACCCCGGTGAACCCGCCGCCGATGACGCAGACATCGGCGCTCAGATCACCTTCCAGTCGCGGATAAGGTGTAGTCGCCCGAGCCGAAGCGGCGTAATAGGAACGGGCGTGTTCTTCGGTGTACTGATTCATTTGTTCGACTTCACTTTGCTCCAGGACCGGGTCATCAGACGCATGATCGCTTGAGGCGGGGTGGTAGAGATGTAGAGCTTGTCGAGGACTTCCTGCGGCGGATAAACCTCAGGATTGTTGACCAGCGCCTGATCCATGTATTGCTTGGCGGCCGGGTTCGGGTTGGCGTAACCCACCGATGCGCTGACCTTGGCAATCACTTGCGGATCGAGCAGGTAATTAATGAAGGCGTGGGCTTCCTTGGTGTTGCTGGCATCGGCCGGAATTGCCAGCAGGTCGAACCAGAGGTTGGCGCCTTCCTTCGGAATGGCGTAGGCGATGTTCACGCCGTTCTTGGCTTCCTTGGCGCGGTTGGCGGCCTGGAACACGTCGCCGGAATAACCGAAGGCTACGCAGATGTCACCGTTGGCCAGATCGGAGACGTATTTCGACGAGTGGAAATAGGTGATGTACGGACGAATGCTCAGCAGTTTCGCTTCAGCTTTTTTGTAGTCTTCAGGGTTTTCGCTGCGTGGGTCCATGCCCATGTAGTTGAGGACGGCAGGGAAGACTTCATCGGCGGAGTCCATCATCGACACGCCGCACTGGGTGAGTTTTTTCAGGTTCTCCGGCTCGAACAGCACGGCCCAGGAATCGATGTGATCGATGCCCAGCACTTGCTTGACCTTGTCGACGTTGTAGCCGATGCCGTTGGTGCCCCACAGGTACGGCACCGAGTGCTCGTTACCCGGGTCGTTCTTTTCCAGCAGTTCGAGCAGTTTCGGGTCGAGGTTCTTGAAGTTCGGCAGTTGCGAGCGATCCAGTTTGAGGAACGCGCCGGCTTTTACCTGACGGGCGAGAAAGTGGTTGGACGGCACGACCACGTCATAGCCGGTGCGGCCGGCGAGAAGTTTGCCTTCGAGGGTTTCGTTGGAGTCGAAAACGTCGTAGATCACCTTGATTCCGGTTTTGGCCTGGAAGTCGGCGAGGGTGGTTTCGCCGATGTAGTCGGTCCAGTTGTAGACGCTGACTTGGGGCTGGGCGTGGGCTACTGCACTGAACAGCACGCTCAGGGCGACCGGGATTACGGATTTCAACAGACGCATATCGACACCTCTTCTTAGAATGATCGTTCCCACGCTCTGCGTGGGAATGCCTCAACGGACGCTCCGCGTTCGGCTTTGGATGGGACGCGGAGCGTCCCGGGCTGCATTCCCACGCAGAGCGTGGGAACGATCGACACAGGGGATCTTTTTAGGTTAGTCAGACGCTGAGCATCAGGAACTCACGCTCCCACGAGCTGATCACGCGCTTGAAGTTCTCATGCTCGGCACGCTTCACCGCGACATAGCCACGGACGAATTTGTCGCCAAGGTATTGCGCAACGGCTTCGCACTCTTCCATCTGCGTCAGCGCTTCTTCGATGGTGATCGGCAAACGCAGGTTGCGGCGCTCATAAGCGCGGCCTTGTACCGCAGCGCTTGGCTCGATGCCGTCAACCATGCCGATGTATCCGCAGAGCAAACTGGCGGCAATCGCTAGATACGGGTTGGCATCGGCGCCCGGCAAGCGGTTTTCCACGCGCATGGCTTCCGGGCTGGAAGTCGGGACACGCAGGCCGACGGTACGGTTTTCTTCGCCCCATTCGACGTTGACCGGTGCCGAGGTGTCCGGCAGGAAGCGGCGGAACGAGTTGACGTTCGGCGCGAACATCGGCAGCACTTTCGGGATGTATTTCTGCAAACCGCCGATGTAATGCAGGAATAACTCGCTCATCTGCCCGTCGGCGTTGGCGAAGATCGGCTTGCCGGTGGCGATGTCCACCACGCTCTGGTGAATGTGCATGGCGCTGCCCGGTTCATCGCCGATCGGCTTGGCCATGAACGTCGCCGCAACGTTGTGCTTGAGCGCGGCCTCACGCATGGTGCGTTTGAACACGGTGATCTGGTCGGCCAGATCCAGCGCATCGCCGTGACGGAAGTTGATTTCCATCTGCGCCGGGCCGTCTTCGTGGATCAGCGTGTCGAGGTCCAGACCTTGCAGTTCGCACCAGTCGTAGACGTCTTCGAACAGCGGATCGAATTCGTTGGCGGCATCGATGGAGAACGACTGCCGACCGCTTTCCGCGCGGCCCGAACGCCCCAGCGGTGCTTTGAGCGGCAAGTCCGGGTCTTCGCAGCGCTGGGTCAGGTAGAACTCCATTTCCGGCGCAACGATCGGCTTCCAGCCCTTGTCGGTGTAGAGCTGCAAGACTTTCTTCAGGACGTTGCGCGGCGACAGTTCGATCGGGTTGCCGAACTTGTCGAAGGTGTCGTGGATGACGATGGCGGTCGGTTCGATCGCCCATGGAATCACGTAGACCGCGTCAGCCACTGGCTTGCAGACCATGTCGATGTCGGCAGGATCGAGCAGGTCGTAGTAGATGTCGTCGTCGACAAAATCCCCGGTTACCGTTTGCAGCAGCACACTTTCCGGCAGGCGCATGCCTCGCTCATGCAGGAACTTGTTGGTCGGTGCGATCTTGCCGCGGGCAATGCCGGTCAGGTCGCTGACCACACATTCGACTTCGGTAATCTTGTGATCTTTCAGCCACGTGAACAGCTGATCGAAAGGGGCATTCATAAAGACCTCGTTATTGGTTTTATAGACGCCGGGGAGGGCGGGTTTCATCTTCCGCCCCTTCCCCTGTGGCGCGTTGACGACTATCTTGGGCGAGCCTTGCAGTTCCATCTATCCACTTTAAGCAGCACCAAAGCGCACCAAAAGAGTGCGCAAGGTCACCCCATGACAACGTGCAATCCGCTCCAGGTTCAAGCGTTCAACACCGCCGATCTGGCTGAGCAAGTCCGTGTGACACCGGGCTGGGTCCAGCATTACCAGCAGATGTCGCCGGGGCATTTCGCCGGACAGATCCGCTATCTGGACCTGCAGGGCGTCGAGGTTTACGAAGAGCAGATGAACACCCGGGTCGAGCAGAATTTCAGCGCGCCGTCGGGTGCTTTGGCGTTCTGTTTTGATCGCAGCGACAACGCGCTTTATCTGCTTAATGAAGAGAGCCGCAACATCTGGATCACCCCGGAGAACTACCAGGAAATCGCCGTGGTGTTCGGCGCCGAATTTGTCCGCCAGCAGGGTCTGGATGTGGCAAAGCTAGAAGGCTTGTTCATGACCCAGCTCAATTGCGGACAGAACGCCTTGTTCACTCGCTGGTTAAGCTCGACTCTCACAAAGTTGTCGCAAACCGTTGATCCACTTGATAAAGATGGTTTGACTCGACAGCTGCTGGACGACTGTCTGTTCATCCTCGACAACGCGCGCGTGTGCCTGGACGGCGGCGGGTTACAGCGCAGGACCGAGGAGCGCATCATCATGAAACGCGTTGCTGAATGGGCGGCGGATTCGCCTGAAGAGACCGTCAATCTGATGGAGCTTTCGCACGTGGCGAGGGTGTCACTGCGGCAGTTACAGCAAGCGTTCAAGGCGTATACCGGCATGACGCCGAGCCACTGGTTGCGCCTGCGCCGATTGAACAGCGCACACCGCGAACTGCTCAAACGCCAGCCCACCGAAACCACCGTCGCCGAAGTGGCCATGCACTGGTCGTTCTGGCATCTGGGGCGGTTTTCCAGCAGCTACCGGGCGCTGTTCAACGAGTTGCCCAGCGAGACGTTGAAACGGTCGGTCATGAGCCGCCGATAGACGGGCGTTCGGGCAGGGCGAGGGGAGGCGGAGCTGGCGACGCACGTCCGTCAGATTGCTATCGGGTCGGTGAGCGTGTCTGCGCCGAGCGCAGACTGGCGTGGATCTCAATGCGTTTCACTGCGGCGCAGGCTCGCCGCTCAGTGATCGACCATCGGCGGATTTGCCAAGAGCTGTTTGCTGTGGCGTTCGAACGCAGGGGAATCAACGTGTAGCGGATTGCCGGGTTCTACGTTTGCCCTTTAATCAAGGCACGGGATGGGGCATTGTTTGTGTGTTGAGGCGAGGCTGATTGCTAGCTCTACTAAATGACCGTTTAGTAGAGCTATCAATAATATTCAATAAAAACAATGGAGTAGGTCATGATTAAGGCTAAAGCCAACGCGCAGGACGTGATTACTGCGCTGAATCTTGAGCCTCATGTCGAAGGCGGCTATTTTCGCCGAACCTACCAATCCGACCATCGCGACAGCCTGGAAACCGCCGGCGGTCCACGCTACCTGATGACCTCGATTTATTACCTGCTGACAGAACAATCACCAGTGGGCCAATTCCATTTCAATCGCTCGGACATCCTGCATTATTTTCATTTGGGCGACGCCATCGAATACAACCTGATTCACGCTGACGGCTCATTGCAAACGTTGGTCATGGGCAGCGACGTCCTGGCTGGCCAACATTTGCAATTACACGTGCCTGGCGGAATCTGGAAAGCTTCGCGACTGCTGGACGGCTCAAATGGATTTGGATTGATCAGCGAGGCAGTTTCACCCGGTTTTGATTTTGCAGCTATGGAGATGGGCGATCGAGAGAAACTCACGGCGCAGTTTCCACAGCATCGAGCGCTGATTGAAAAGTTAACGCGTGGTGATGGTTGAGGGGGATGGATTTGAAGGAAGCGCTTGGTGTTGGGAAAAGAGATTTAGGCGTGGCGCTGGAGATTGGAATGTTCTGAGGCACAGGGCCAATCTTGAAATACGTTGTTACGTGTAATGTATATTATGTTAAATCTTGTATTAAGCTACGCACGCTTACAACAACTCAGTCTCCATCTCGACAATCACCCAAGCACCTTATAGATCTCAGCAACCACCTGCGTCACTGCATCCTCAACCGTTCCCTCATTACGACACAACACCCACCCCTGATCGACAACCGCGCGCTCAAACATCTCGGTACACGCGACATGCTCAGCGTGCTTCTGAATCACCGTGCCGCCCAGTCCCCGCGAGCGTGCCGTTGCTCTCGCCCAAGAAATATCCGCAGCAGTAACAACGCCAACATGCAGATCTGGCACTCGCACGTTCCTGTCCAGGTTCAACTGAAGAATCTCCGCAAACGGCACCGTATGCCGAAACGCAGCATCCGACGGATACCAGCGATCGATCAGGATAATGCTGTCCAACGGCTGTTTAGGCAGAACGTTTCGCGAGATCCAGCTACGGCTATCAGCAAGTCGCTGACACACAGCCCACTCCAGATCCCGGGACGGATTTCTCGCGAGTTGGTTGACAAGGGCCATGGTTTCACCCCTGTAAGGATCGCTTTTTCTCTCGCAAAGTCGGATGACTTTCAGGTTTTCTGACCTTAATGCTGCGGTAACGGCTTCCAACAGTGTGGTTTTGCCGGTGCCTTTTGGCCCATCCAGAGAAACAAACAGCGGACGATTCATTGTTCACACAACGATGGAGAGATTGACGGGCACTCTATCTCATTTATGAAATTCAATGAGCGCATCCCTGCCCTTGCCTACACTTCTATCCCTCTGGTCTGTGCACCAGACATTTGATTGGCACGCACGCTGACCCGCGCCAGCAATCTTGTCATTTCCCAACGCTTAAGGCAGGGTCGATACCACTGACATCTCTGCCAAAGGAATCACGCCATGTCGAAGCTCTATCCCAGTATCGATCCCGAGGGGTTGGTCGAGTACTCCGTGGTCTACACCGATCGCTCGCTGAACCACATGTCGCAGTCCTTTCAAGCGGTGATGAAGAATATTTCCCAGACCCTGAAACAGGTCTACAACGCCGAGGCGGTTGCGGTGGTGCCGGGTAGCGGCACATTTGGCATGGAAGCGGTGGCGCGGCAGTTTGCGACCGGCCAGCAATGCCTGGTGATACGCAATGGCTGGTTCAGTTATCGCTGGAGCCAGATCCTTGAGATGGGCAACATCCCGGCGGCCACCACGGTGCTGAAAGCTCGCCCCGTCGACGCCGGTCACCAGGCTGCCTATGCCCCACCGCCGCTGGACGAAGTGCTGGCAGCCATCGCGGCGCATAAGCCGAAAATTGTCTTCGCGCCCCACGTTGAAACGTCCTCCGGGATTATCCTGCCCGACGAATATTTGCGAGCCGTCGGCGACGCCGTGCATGCAGTGGGTGGCCTGTTCGTGCTGGACTGCATCGCCTCGGGCACGCTTTGGGTTGATATGCACAAATGCGCCGTCGACCTACTGATCAGCGCCCCGCAAAAAGGCTGGAGCGCCTCCCCTTGCTGCGCGCTGGTGATGTTCAGCCCTTTGGCCCTTGAGCGCATCGAGCACACGCAAAGCAGTAGCTTCGCCTGCGACTTGAAAAAATGGCTGCAAATCATGCAGGCCTACGAACAGGGCGGCCACGCCTACCACGCGACCATGCCCAGCGATTCCCTCGCGCGGTTTAACGAGGTGATGAAAGAAACGCAGGTCTACGGCTTCGACAAGATTCGCGACGAACAACAGGCGCTCGGCGATCAGGTGCGCGCCATGTTGACCGGCAAGGGCTTCAAAAGCGTGGCCGCTAAAGGCTTTCAGGCCCCAGGTGTGGTGGTGAGCTACACCGACGATGCCGACATCAAAAACGGCAAGAAATTTGCCAACCACGGTCTGCAGATCGCCGCCGGCGTGCCGTTGCAATGCGACGAACCGGCCGACTTCCAGACCTTCCGCATCGGCCTGTTTGGGCTGGAAAAACTGCACAATATCGAGCGCACGGTGAGCACGCTGGAGCAGGCGGTGGATGAGGTGATGGTTGGCTGAGACCTCAGCGGCCTCGCAAGTCAAAGCCATCGCAAAATAAGGATGCTGGAACGGCTCAGACGATCGAGGCCGCAAAGTTGAAGTACGGCGGTGTAGCAGGCCATGTCGAATGACCATGGGATTTTTAAAGGGACTTAATGATGAGCATTATTGATGATTTAAAGGCCAGGTACCCCGGAGCCATTGCGTGGCCGTTTGGAGATACTCCAGAAATGGCAGATAAGCTGGCAGAACTGGTCGCCAAAGGAGTAAAAACGGCGACATGCAGCTCCCTTTCGTCATTCAAACTTGAAAGTGAACCGCCCACTATCGGCGGTTACAACATTGTTCTAAATGGTAACGGCGAACCTGTCTGTGTCACTCGAGTTACTTCGATGCGCATCGTTCGGTACTGCGATGTGGATCAGAACCTTGCTAGAAAGGAAGGTGAAGGGGATCTCAGCCTCAGGTACTGGATGCAAGGTCATAAAGATTTTTTCCAAAGAGAGGGCTCGTTCAACGAGGCCATGGAACTTGTGGCAGAGGAATTTGAGTTGATCGAAATGTTGTAAAAAAGCCAGCGGCTGTCGTTTCCCCCCGCGTAAGCATGAATGCCTGAGTACACATCCGGACGAACAATCGCTGCATTGCAGCGCCGAACCTTTCACCGCATACCGCCGTCCGAGCTAAGGCATCAATGCTTCCCGCTCGCCACGAGGTTTCCGTTTGAAAGCTGCCATCGTCAAAAAATACCGTCTGATCATCAAGACCCTGGGCTATGTCGGCTGGGCGTTGTTCTGGCTGTTGCTCTGGGACATCGCGGTCACGGTCGACTTCATGCTGTTTCTCAACGCCAAGCTGAATTTGCCGCTGATGCCCCTGACGTTATTGGGTTCGGCATTGATCGTGCTGATCAGTTTTCGTAACAGCAGCGCCTACAACCGCTGGTGGGAGGCGCGGACATTGTGGGGCTCGATGATCAACAGTTCGCGCAGCTTCGCCCGGCAGGTGCTGACGTTGCTGGATGACCCCGGCAGCGAGGTGAATCCGGTCAAGTCGACGTTGTTGCGCCGCCACGTTGCTTACGTCAATTGCCTCGCGGCGCATCTGCAAGGTTTGCCTTGTCCCGATGAAATCCGGGCGTTTATTCCCGCTGATGAATTCGCCCGCAGTGGCACGACCAATAATTTCGCCAACGACATTCTCACCGGCTCCGCTGCGCTCCTGGCGCGGGAATACAAGGCCGGGCGGCTGGACAGCATTCGTCTGGCACGGCTGGAGTCGACGCTGGTGGACCTTTCGAATAGTCAGGGCGGTATGGAGCGGATCGCCAATACGCCGCTGCCCTACCCTTATGTGTATTTTCCGCGCCTGTTTATTTCGCTGTTCTGCCTGATCGTGCCAGTGGGACTGGTGGAATCGTTGGGTTGGTTCACGCCGCTGGCCTCGACCGTGGTCGGTTTTATGCTGTTGGCCATCGAGCGCATTGGCACGGATCTGCAGAGTCCGTTTCGCCACAGCGAACATCAGATTCAGATGGAAGCGTTGTGCGAAACCATCGAGAAAAACCTGCAGTCGATGCAGCGTGATTCTTTGGACACTGAACGGCGCAGCGAAGCGTCCCCACAGCCTTTGTAGGAGCTGCGGCGCGCTGCGATTTTTTGATGTTGATTGTTTAAAGATCAAAAGATCGCAGCGTGCCGCAGCTCCTACAAGGAATCGCTGGCTGTCATAACTTACGGTTTATTTGGCGAAAACGCTGTTTTTTGAGATTTCTCGAATTTATCCCGCCCGTTGAAGAGCGCGCTTCCCGTTGAAAGACAGACCATTCGGCAGTGATCTGCGCTTTACGCCGAATTGATGATTTAACTGGATAGTTAACTAACTATATAATGGCCATCTCATTTCAACGGGACACTCAACGTGAAGCAGAGTCAACGCCTCTCGGGCATATCAAAATTCATTCTGGTCGGGCTGGGCGTCGTCATCGCCCTGCTCGGCTTGGCGCTGGCTGCGGGCGGCGTGAAGTTGGTCAGCCTGGGAGGGTCGTGGTACTTCCTGGTGGGTGGCTTGGTCATGGGCGCTTCCGGTCTGCTGATCGCGCGCTTCAAGCCGGCCGGTGCGTGGTTGTTCGCCGCGTTCCTGGTGGGCACCGCGATTTGGGCGGTGAGCGATGCAGGTCTGGTGTTCTGGCCAGTGTTCTCGCGCCTGTTCATGTTCAGTGTGATCGGCCTGGTCGTGGCGCTGGTTTATCCGCTACTCAAACGTGCCAACGGCGGCGTTGCGGGTAGCGGCACTTACGCCGTGGCTGCGGTGCTGGCGGTTGGCGTGGCTGTGGCGGCTGGCAACATGTTCGTCGCACACCCGACCGTTGCTGCCACCGGCACTGGCCCGGGCCTGACTCCGGTTGAACCGGACAAGGCGCAAAAAGATTGGGCGCACTACGGCAATACCGAAGGTGGCAGCCGCTTCGCAGCGCTGGACCAGATCAACCGCAACAACGTCGACAAGCTGAAAGTTGCCTGGACCTATCACACCGGTGACGTCGCCGAGAGCGATGGCAACGGTGCTGAAGATCAGCTGACCCCACTGCAAATCGGCAACAAAGTCTTCATCTGCACCCCGCACAACAATTTGATCGCACTCGATGCCGACACCGGCAAAGAACTGTGGAAGAACTCGATCAACGCGAAGTCGAAAGTCTGGCAGCGCTGCCGTGGCATGGCGTATTTCGATGCCACCGCTTCTATCGCCCAGCCAAGCAATTCGACGATCATCGAAGCCAAACCGGAGCCGGCCGCCAATTGCCGACGCCGTCTGCTGACCAACACCATCGATGCCCGCCTGATCGCGGTCGATGCTGACACCGGTGAGTTCTGTGAGAATTTCGGCACCAATGGCCAGGTTGATCTGAAGGCTGGCCTCGGCGATGTGCCGGACAGCTACTATCAGTTGTCTTCCGCGCCGTTGATGGCCGGCACCACCGTGGTGGTTGGCGGTCGCGTGGCGGACAACGTGCAGACCGACATGCCAGGTGGCGTGATCCGTGGTTTCGACGTGATCACAGGCGCCATGCGCTGGGCGTTCGACCCGGGCAACCCGCAAGATAAAAAGGCCCCGGCAGACGGCAGCACTTACGTGCGCAGCACGCCGAACAGCTGGGCACCGATGTCCTACGACCCGGCCACTAACACCGTATTCCTGCCGATGGGCAGTTCGTCCACCGACATCTATGGTGTCGAGCGCAGCAAACTGGATCACACTTACGGCGCCTCGATCCTCGCGCTGGACGCCACGACCGGCGCCGAGCGCTGGGTGTTCCAGACCGTGCACAACGATCTCTGGGACTTCGACCTGCCGATGCAGCCGAGCCTGATCGACTTCACCAAGGACGGCAAAACCGTTCCCGCGCTGGTCATCGGCACCAAGGCCGGGCAGATCTACGTCCTCGACCGCGCCACCGGCAAACCACTGACCGACGTGAAAGAAGTGCCGGTCAAAGCGGCGAACATCCCGAACGAACCGTACTCCCCTACCCAGCCGAAATCGCTGGGAATGCCGCAGATCGGCGCGCAGCACCTGACCGAAGCGGACATGTGGGGCGCAACACCGTACGACCAGTTGCTCTGCCGCATCGACTTCAAAGGCATGCGTTACGACGGCCTGTACACCGCGCCGGGCATGGACAAATCGTTGAGCTTCCCGGGTTCGCTGGGCGGCATGAACTGGGGCAGCATCTCGACTGACCCGGTGCACGGTTTCATCTTCGTCAATGACATGCGCCTGGGTCTGTGGATTCAGATGATCCCGTCGCAGAACAAAGGCCAGGCCGCTGGCGGTGGCGAAGCGCTGAACACCGGCATGGGCGCCGTTCCGCTGAAAGGCACGCCTTACGCCGTGAACAAGAACCGCTTCCTGTCGGTGGCCGGCATTCCGTGTCAGGCGCCACCGTTCGGCACGCTGACCGCGATCGACATGAAAACCCAGAAAATCGCCTGGCAGGTTCCGGTCGGCACGGTTGAAGACACCGGTCCACTGGGCATCCGCATGCACCTGCCGATCAAGATCGGTCTGCCAACGCTCGGCGGCACCCTGTCGACCCAAGGTGGCTTGATCTTCATCGCCGGCACCCAGGACTTCTACCTGCGCGCATTCAACAGCGGCAACGGTGAAGAAATCTGGAAGGCACGTCTGCCCGTCGGCAGCCAGGGCGGCCCGATGACGTACGTTTCGCCGAAAACCGGCAAGCAGTACATCGTCATCACCGCCGGCGGCGCGCGCCAGTCGACGGATCGTGGCGATTACGTCATGGCCTACGCCTTGCCGTAACCCGTTGCTGCCACCGGCCCACGCGATTACTGCGTGGGCACATCGTAAAACGCGGTGCCTGAGGGCACCGCGCTTCGTTCTATTGCGAACATGTTTTCAGCAGGAAGATTCACATGGTTTTGGCTGTTGGTTTCTCTCGTTCCGACCTGTTCAAAGGCCTGTTGCTGGGCCTGACTTGCACCACCGCCCTCCCCGCGCTGGCCGCTGATGATTCCGATCTGTTGACCCGCAGCACCCTCACCGGTGACTGGGGTGGCTTGCGTCACCAAATGGATGAACAAGGCGTCAAGTTCACCGGCGACTACAGCGGCGAAACCGCCTACAACGCTGACGGCGGCTTGCATCGCTCGGCGCGCTACTCGCAGAACATCAAGCTCGGTGTGCAGTTCGACCTGAGCAAGTTGTACGGCTTCGACAACGCCGGCAAGGTTCAGCTGACCATCAACGACCGTCGTGGCAACAGCGCCTCGGAAGACCTGGTCGGCAACCGTCTGCCGATCCAGGAAAACTACGGTGGCCTGTACACGCGCCTGACCGAACTCAGTTACGAGCGCAGCCTGTTCACCCCCGCGCTCAACGTCAAACTCGGCTACATGGCCATGGGCAACGACCTCGGTGGCCTCGACAGCGGCATTCTCTGCAACTTCATGAACGCCGGTTTCTGCGGGCATCCGCTGAACATGTCCGGCGGCAGCGGCTGGACCAACTACCCCAATGCGCACTTGGGCGTGCGGGTGAAGTACGACCTGTCGTCGTCCTGGCAATTGCGCGTGGCGGCGTTCAACGTCGACCCGGAAAGTAACGGCAACTCCAGCCGCGCCTGGCACCTTGGCCCGAAACACACGACGGGCACCGTGGTGCCGATCGAGTTGGTGTACAAGCACGCCGGTGAGCTGCCCGGCGAATACAAGGTCGGTTACTACTACGACAGCTCCGACGTGAAACGCATCGGCAGTGACAAAGACGTGTCCGGTCGTGGCGGTCATTACCTGCTGGTCGATCAGGCCGTCTGGAGCTCGCCGACCTCCGAGGGCCGCAGCCTGCACGCTTTCGGTCAGTACTCGGCAGCTAGCGAAGCAGCCTCGCCGTTCAGCAAGTGGTACGGCACCGGCGTGGTTCTGTACAAACCGTTCGAGGGCCGCCCGCATGACACCGTCGCGCTGGGTTATGGCCGCGCCGTACCCAACCCGCGCAGCCGCGATGTGCAGCAAGACGCCGCGCTCGCCAATGGCGCCGCGTTCCCCAATCTGGACAGCGCTGAACAATTGATCGAACTCGGTTACGGCTATCAAGCCACGCCTTGGCTGACGCTGCGCCCGAACGTGCAATACATCATCGAACCGGGCGCGTTCTCCGGACAAGACATCGACAACGCCCTGGTCGTGGGCCTGCAAGTAAAAGCCGCCCTCTAACCCCCAACCCTGTGTAGGAGCTGCCGCAGGCTGCGATCTTTTGATCTGAAAGAAAGATCAAAAGATCGCAGCCTTCGGCAGCTCCTACAGGGATTTCAGGATCTCAGTGGTTTCAGTGGTTTCAGTGGTTTCAGTGGTTTCAGTGGTTTCAGTGGTTTCAGTGGTTTCAGTGGTTTCAGTGGTTTCAGTGTTGCAGTGCATACCGGCGGCAATGCTCCAGATAGCCTTTCTCGTGACTGCCGACCAACTGCACAACGCTCGACCATAACCACGACGGCGCATCGAGGGTCTTTGAACGGCACGCCTGCAGATCGCGCATCCATGAAGCCCGCGTCGCCAGGTCCATTTGCCGTGCATGGGCGATCCCGACCACTCGCGCCAGATAACCCGCTGCCAGCATGGCATCGCGTTGGCTCAACTGATCGAGTTCCAGCTTCATGTCTTGCGGCAGCAATTCGCGGATAAAAAAACCGTGGTCGAGCACCCGTGTCGCAATCATTCGGTTACCCAATCCCGGCGATAGAAACCGCGCCCCTTCGACCACCCGTTTACCGTTGTCACGCGGCATCCGCGCCCTGGCCGCACGCGGTGCAGCAGCGGCCACTGCTTCCTTGATATCGAGCAGGCAGAAGTCCTGATCATCGTCGTCGCCCACGCCCAAAAGCACTGCGTAACGGTTCAAACCCAAAGAGCTGCAGCCTTTGACCCAGTACGCCGAGTCGAGCAATTTGACGCGGTCATCCTTCGACCGGCCTTTCAAAGCAGTCACCAAACCATGGATTTCATCGGTCGAGCACAGGGTCTTCAGCGCCGCACGTTCTGCGCGCGAAAGTGACCAGAAGTGTTTGCCCAAAGGAATCGTCGGTTGGGTGTTCTCGATGCGTTCCTGCGCCAGATGCTTCCAGGTGCGTTGCACGGCGTTGCGCATGCCCGCCTTCACTTGCGCCGGGCGCGGCGGTTCTTTATCGACATCGTCGACAAAGGCCTGCTCGTAGCCGCGCATCATTTCTTCGAGCATGCGTGCGGTAGCCACACCGGGCAGATCGGAGCCACGCGCTGCCGTGGCCAGTGACAACGCCAGCCTGACGAGATCGTGTGCGGGGTTGCCGATGACAGTCTGATCAAGGTCACGAATATGGATGTCGATCCGCCCTTTCAAATCGCCAGTGGGCCCGAGGTTACCGGCGTGACAATCGCCGCAGATCCATGCTGCGGGTCCGTGCGGCAGGCGCCGGCCGGGTTGGCTGTGCAGCCATTCATAAAACTGCACGGTGCTGCCGCGAACATAAGCATGAGCCGACCTCGCCATCTTGAAGTTTCGCAGTTGCGAAAGGGTTTCCAGGCGTGCGGAGGGACGAGGTGTCTTCATGGGGACTTCTGGCAGGGGATGAACTCTGTTGACCCCTGCCTTCGGTCGAATGTTTCAAGATATTACAAGATCAATCACAAATACCACCGATACTCCCGCGCATTGATCTCCTGCATGAACGCCTGATGATCCTGGCGTTTGTTCTCGCAATAGACATCGACAAACTCGGCGCCCAAGCCTTCACGCAACTGCGGCTGATGCTGCATTGCGCGCACGGCTTCAAACATCTCCTTGGGGAAATCAATGCCGCTGCTGCGATCCTCATTCAGCGGCGCAATCGGCTCTTTGCGTGCTTGCAGCCCATGTTCCATGCCCACCAGAATCGCTGCCAGCACCAGATACGGATTGGCATCCGCCCCGGCGAGGCGATATTCGATGCGCAGGTTCTTCGCGTCCGATTCAGGAATGCGCAAGCAGGCATCGCGATCCTCAAAACCCCAACTCGCCTGGGTCGCCGTATTGACCGTGCCGCCCAAACGGCGCATGGCATTCTGGTTCGGGGCGAAGATCGGCATGCTGTGCGGCAACAATTCCAGGCACCCCGCCACGGCATGGCGCAACGGCTGTTGCTGATTCGCCGCGAGCAGATTATTGCCCGCCGCGTCGTACAGGCTGACATGCACGTGCATGCCGCTGCCCGGGTGCTGCAAATAAGGTTTGGCCATGAAACTGGCGCGATAGCCGTGTTTGAGGGCAACCCCGCGCGTACTGCGGCAGAACAACGCCGACCAATCGGCCGCACGCAAACCATCATCGAGGTGGCCGAAATTGATTTCGAACTGACCCGGCCCAAGCTCCGCAGTGATCACCGTGGCATCGATACCTTGCGCCCGCGTCGTCTCGACCATGTCATCCAGCACCGGCGCAAACCGCGACAGGCGTTCGATGTGCATGTTCGGCTGATCATCAGCGTCGTCGCTCAGTTCGTCACGGGGGAATTGCGGCAGGCCGTCGCGCAGCTTTTTATCGAACAGATAAAACTCCAGCTCAAACGCCACCACCGGATGAATGCCTTTGCGCGCCAGCCGGTTCAGCACCTGCGCGAGGACTTCACGCGGTTCGAATTCAATCGGCTTTTCGGTGCCGTCCGAGGTGATCAGCATCTGTCCCAGCGGCTGCGCTTCCCAGGTCACCGGTTTCAATGTGCCCGGCACCAACCGCCGCAGCGCATCCGGATCGCCGTCGTTGAAGCAGTAATCGCCAATCTTGAACAGCCCGCCCTGTACGCCCAGCAACACGCAGTTCTGCGGCAATTTGAGTGCACTGCCCGCCGCGACTTTTTCGAGCATGTCGACGGGATAGCGCTTGCCGTAAAAATGCCCGGGGATGTCCAGGGAAATCAGCTCGACATAACGCACTTCAGGGTGTTGTTGGCGAAATGCACGCACTTCAGCCAGCAGGTCGGCGTAGACAGCGTCCATCGTGTTCATCCTTTATTGTTCTCAGGTGTAGACCCACAGCACTCGCGTGAGCTGTTCGGTGAGATTGCCGTAGCGGCAACGGGTATGACTGTCGAACTGAAAGCTGTCGCCGGCCTTCAGCGTGGTCGGTTCCGGGTCATCGCCGAGCCACAGCGTCAGCTCGCCTTCGAGTACGTAACCGCCCTGCTCCGAGCTGTCCGTCAAATGCCGGTCGCCACTGCTGGCACCCGCTTCCAGATGACTTTCGAGCATCGAGAATGAGGCGCGCATCTGTGGCGACACCAGAATGTCGGTAATGCCGTTGGCGTAATACAACGTGCGGCGCTCGTCCGGGCGCGTCACCCACGGCAACTCTTTAGGCTTGGGCAGGCTGTAGAAGTAGGTGGTCGGCACGCCAAAGGTTTCGCTGATCGCGGTCAGGTCGGCGACGGTTGGCCGTGACAGGCCGCGCTCGACTTGCGAGAGAAAACCCACCGAGCGGCCGATCCTGTCGGCCAGTTCCTTCAGGGTGCACTTCTTGTGTTTGCGCAGGTCGTGGATGAGGATCGCCAGCGCGGCAATTTCTTCTTGCTTGTTCATGGTCGGGGTTCCAGAAAAGGCTCCGCAAAATGTCTCATCAGACGCTGTCGCGCAGTCGGTACCAGGCTTTGCCGATGGCTTCCAGCGGCGCCGCGAAGTGTTTGCCACCGGGGAAACGGCCGTTGCTCAGGCCTTGGTACAACGCCAACTCGTCGGCGTCGCCGAGAATCGCATCAGATACCGCGCGGGCGGCGGCCAGCGTCGGCAACACGCCGTGGCCGGAATAACCTTGCAGCCAGTACCGGTTGCCCTCGCGTCCGACATCAGGCGTGCGTTTGAGGGTCAGATCGATGTGCCCACCCCAGGCGAATGCAACGTCGACGCCTTTCAGTTGCGGGAACACGCGCTGCAGAAATGGCCGGGTCGCCGCCGCGATATCCTTGGGCATACCGCCGAGATAGGTGCAGCCGCCGCCGAACAACAGACGGTGATCGGGGGTACGCCGGAAGTAATCGAGGACGAACTGGTTGTCGGTCACGCAGACGTTACTCGGCAGCAATGCGCAGGCTTGTTCGGCTGTCAGTGGCGCCGTGGCGACTTGATAAGTGCCCACCGGCAAGATGCAACTGGACAGTTGCGGATCGAGTTCATCCAGATAAGCGTTGCAGGCGAGGATCAGCACATCGGCGCGAACCGAACCACGCTCGGTGTTGACCCGAAAACCACTGCCCTCCTCCTGATAATTGAGCGCTTTGCTTTGCTCATGAATCTGGCCGCCGGCACGCTCGATGGCGGCGGCGAGGCCGAGGGCCAGTTTCAAAGGATTGAGGTGCGCACCTTCCGGGTCGTACAGCCCGGCCTGATAACGATCACTGGCGACCCACGCCGGCAGCTCTTCACGAGGGATGAACTGCAAGGCGTCGTGGCCCCATTTGTGGCTGGCCTCGTGTTGCCATTCGCGCAGCAGGCTGACTCGACGCGGCATGACCGACGTCCACAAATGCCCGGGGCGATAATCGCAATCGAAACCATGGCGCGCCGGCAACGCCCGCAATTCCTCGGCAGCCCAGCGCATGCCATCCCACAGGCGTCTGGCCCGTTCATGGCCCAGCGCAGCTTCCAGCGGCGGCATGTCGCACGACCAGCCGAGAATCGCCTGCCCGCCATTGCGCCCCGAGGCAGCCCACGCCACCCGACTGGCCTCCAGCAAGGTCACGCGCTTACCGGCCAGCGCCAGGCGCAACGCTGTGTGCAGGCCACTGAAGCCTGCGCCGATGATCACAACGTCAGTCTGTTGTTCGCCTTCCAGCGCAGGTCGGGTGCACAGGATATCGGCGCAACTGTGGGCGTAATAGCTGTCGACGTGCTGCGTGGATTGCTGAAACATTCGCGACCTCGTGAAATTATCTTTTTATAATTTCATGAAAATCTACAGAATAAATTTCACGCGAGCAACCCACCTGACCGTGCATATGAAAAAGTCTCAGACGCTGCGAACCACGGGATCTCGCAGTTGATCGGCATTCACGCGCATCCACTGCGCCAAGGAGTCCAATGTCTCGCGCAGTGTCTGGCCCAGCGCCGTGATCCGGTACTCCACGCGCGGTGGCACCTGGGCGTACACCGTGCGCATCACTAGCCCGCGCTGTTCGAACAGGCGCAGTTGCCGGGTCAGTTCTTTCTGGGTAATCGGCGCGACGGCGCGCTGCAGTTCACTGAAACGCACCGGGCAATCAAGCACGATCAACCGATAAAGAATCGGAATCGCCCACTTGCCGGAGATCAGGCTGACGAAGTCCACCATCGGACAGCTCGGTATCGCAGTTTGCAGTGCTGATTGTTTGTTCATGAGGATCACATCCGTGCCTTGGTATGCAAAAGGTGCCTACTGGTCAAAGGATACTAACGCTCTGAGAATGGCCTCTCCAGCTCATTACAGGGATGCAGCACATGTCGAGACTGAAAAACAAATTCGCGTTGATCACTGGCGGCACGGCGGGCATTGGCCTGGAAACCGCGCGCCAGTTCCTCGAGGAAGGTGCAACCGTTGCGGTCACCGGACGCAGCGAAGAAGCCCTGGCGGCCGTCAGGGAAGAATTCGGCGAACGTATCCTCGCCATTCGCAGCGATGCCGGTGATGCCGCAGGCCAGTTGGCATTGGCCCGACAGATTGGCGAACAGTGGTCGCGGCTGGACGTGTTGTTCATCAACGCCGGTGACGTCACGCACCGCTCGATCGAGGACTGGGACGAAGCGAGCTGGGATCAGCTCATGCAGACCAATCTCAAAGGCCCGTTCTTCCTGATAAAGGCACTGCTGCCGTTGCTGGCGAATCCATCGTCGGTGATTCTCTGTGGATCGGTTGCCGCCAGAATCGGCCTCGCCCAGAGCAACGCCTATGCCGCGAGCAAGGCGGGTCTGTTGTCCTTGGCGCGGACGCTTTCCGGCGAACTGATCGGGCGCGGCATCCGCGTCAACGGACTCAGCCCGGGCCCTACTGAAACGGCGGCGCTGGACAAGCTTGGCTTGCCCGCCGCCGAGCAGGATGCGTTGCGTGAACGAATCCGCCAATTGGTGCCCATCGGCCGGATGGGCACCCCGTGGGAACTGGCGAAAGCTGCGGTTTACCTGGCCTCGGACGAATCGACGTACGTGGTGGGCAGCGAGCTGTTGGTCGACGGTGGCGTCGGCAACTTATAGCGTCGCCCGCTCAAAAATCGTAGCGCACGGTCATGCCCAGCGTTTGCGGCGTCGTCAGTCACGCAGCCATGCAAGGTCTGCGCGCTGATAACGGTGGGCACGGAAGATCGCGTTGTTCTCGCCCGGCAGATAACGTCGGGAGGCGGCATCGGGATAGGTCGCGAAGTGCGGATTGACGTATTCCCACACCACTTCGCCGGCAGGCGTCACTTCGAACAGTCGACCGAAATTGGCTTCGGTGATCAGCGTGTTGCCGTTGTGCAAACGCTGTGCACCGCCCATGAACGGGGTGAAAAACGCATAGCCAGGGGTGTCGGCGTATTGCCATTCGATGCGTTGCGTGTGCGGGTTGATTTCGACGATGCGCGAGTGCGGCATGCTCACGTGCGGACGGAAGATGCCGTTGTCGAAGACCAGCACGTTGCCGTTTTCCAGTTCGCTTGGGCAATGTTGCTGGGCCACCAGATCGTGGCCCAGACGCCACAACACTTCACCGCTGCCACGTTGCACGGCAATCACCGAAGACACGCTGCGCAGGCTGAGGATCACCTTCCCGTCGCGGCCCGGCGTGACCGCATTGGTCATTGGCCAGTGATGCCGTTCGAAGGCCGAGTGCAGCGGATAGTCTTCAGGTCGCAGGTGCTCCCAGCTGCGCCACTGCCAGACCACATTGCCCTGGCGATCGACCTCTTTGACCACGTCGGCATAAATAACCCCGCCTGGCGCCTCGCTGCCGGGAATCCCGCCGACCACGCGTTTGGCCAACTCAGGGCTCAATGGCTCGGCCGTGGTGTAGAGCAGATGTCCGTTATCCAGCCACTGCGCGTCGTGGTGATGGAGCAGATCGGTGTGCTGCCAGACCACTTCGCCCTCGGGGGTAACTTCGCTGAAAGCACCGCCGTGCCACACCGACCAGCCCGGGAACAGGTCCGGCGAATCGGGATGGTTGCCGTTGTAGCCTAGGTTGCCGTTGGCCAGAATCACCGCGTCACGACCGGGACGTTGCGGCAGTTTCCAGCGGTGCGCGACTTCGCCGTCGAGGTCGATCAGGAACACATTGCCGTCCGCCGTTTGCGGGGCGAACAGCGTGTAACCGCCGGCACTGCGGGCATGATCGACAGCGATCAGGCCGGTTTTGCGCCGCTTGAGGGTGGTGGTTTCGAGATTAGGCATGACTTTTCTCCAGGCGTGAAAATCCCCGCCGCCTGCAACGCGGCAAGGTGAACTCAGTGGGTTATGGGTTGTTCGGCAGCAGCTTGTTGAAGCGGTCGTCGAAGATTTGCTCGACCTGTAGCGGTCGCGGAATCAGGTGTTCAGTGGCAAACAGGTCGGCCAGATGCTGCTGCGAGGCGATGACCGAGGATTCGATCGGCACATAGCGAAGATCCTGCTTCGCCAGCATTTCTTGCACCAGCGAAACTGGCAGGCGGGTGGTTTGCGCAAAAACCTCGGCCCACGCTTGCGGGTATGCGGTGGCCCAAGCCTGAGCGCGGGCGAGTCTTGCCAGCAGATCGCCCAACGGCCCTGCCCGTTGCGGATCTTCCAGTGTTTGCAGGCTGGCGACGGTGAAGTTCAGCCCGGTTTCCGGCCAGCCACTGCCGTCGACCAGTACCCGCGCGCCACGCGCCGTGGCTTGCCCCACAAACGGATACCACACCGCCCAGCCGTCGAGCTTGCCACTGGCGAACGCATTTTGTGCGTCCACCGGGCTGACGTAGGCGATGTTGACATCCCGGGGCGTGAGGCCGGCTTCACGTAACGCAGCCAACAACAAATAGTGGCCGCTGCTGCCCTTGGCCACGGCAATGCGCTGACCTTTCAAATCGGCGACTTGTTTGGCGGTCGAGCCTTCGGGCACCAGCAATGCATTGTTGTTCTGCGCGCCGCTGGCCACGCCGACAATGCGCACATCGAAGCCGCCGGCCTGAGCGAATACCGGTGGCGCATTACCGACGACACCGACATCGATCGCCCCGGCGCTCAACGCTTCAAGCAGCGTCGTTCCGGCCAGAAACGGATGCCATGACAGCGTATAGGCAATGTCCTTGTCCTCACCGGCGGCGTGCAACAACGCCTGAGTCAAACCGCTCTGGTCGCCGACCTTCAGCGTGGTCTCAGCGGCAGAAGCCTGCGCGCTCAGCAGCAACGTCGCGCAGCACACCAGCGCGTTCAGGCACAGGGCGACATGGCGGGTCAGCGAATACTTGGCAGCTAGAGGTTTTACCGGCATTGTCGTGCCCTCGTTTTTTGCAGTGAATTCAGTATGTCGAGGCCCGCCGTGCCGCTCCATGCCAAACACCCCTCCTTTGCTGCCATGGCGGACATCCCGCCGCAACCGTTGCGCACCGTCGTGGTGTTGGCCTTCGATGACCTGTTGTTACTTAATGCGGCCGGGCCGCTGGAAGTCTTCGCGGCGATACCGCGCGTGTTGGGCGGCCACTTCAGCAGTCAGCCGCCCTATCGGTTGCTGATGGCATCGCCGCAGGGTGGCGCGGTCATGTCGATCTCGGGGATTACGGTGTCGACGTGCTCGCTTGAGCAGATCGACCAGCTCGCCCCGGTGATCGACACCCTGATCGTTGCGGGCGGCCCGGGCATGGCCGCGCTGGAGGCCGATCAACAGGCCTGTGACTGGCTGCGCGTTCGCTCGGCGCAGATCCGCCGGCTGTGCTCGATCGGCACCGGCACGTTCGCCCTGGCCGCCGCCGGGTTGCTCGATGGTCGGCAAGTGGTGACGCACTGGAAATTCGCCGCTGAACTACAGGCGCGCTACCCGGCGGTGCGCTGTCAGACTGATGCGTTGTACCTGAACGACGGCAATCTGTGGACGTGCGGCGGCGCCACCGCAGGCATCGACCTCGCTCTTGGCTTGGTGGAACAGGACCTCGGCGCGCAAGCAGCGCTGACATTGGCGCGGTATTTCACCGTGTTCCTTTGGCGTGGCGCAGAACATCCGCAACTCAGCGCTTCACTCAACGCGCAATCCAACGCCTTGCGCACCGACCCGGACGTACGTCTGGCCCGTCTGCATGCATGGATTGCCGCTAATCTGAAGGGTGATTTGCGCGTCGAACGGCTGGCCGAGCAATTCGGCATGAGCCCGCGCCACTTCGCCCGTGCGTATGTTGCAGCCACTGGGCAGACACCCGCGCAAGCGGTCGAGCACGTGCGGCTGGAGGCGGCGGGTCGATTGCTGAAAAGCACCCATGAGCCGATCAAGCGCATTGCCGAAACCGTGGGTTTTGGCCGCGAAGAGCGCATGCGTCGGGCGTTTCAAAAGCATCTGGGGGTCAGCCCGAATGGTTATCGTCGGCAGATGGATGGCCAGACTGCGGTTCAGCCGACGGATCGCCGGCAGACGTCCAGAGTCGGGATTGCGTTGGAGTGGTTGGCGCAGTAAAGCCCGCGCACAGACGACGTTGATCGCTCCCACGCTCTGCGTTGATCGTTCCCACGCTTGATCGTTCCCACGCTCTGCGTGGGAATGCAGCCCGGGACGCTCCGCGTCCCAAGATCAAAAGATCGCAGCCTGCGGCAGCTCCTACGGGGAGATTTTGGGATGTTTGGGGAAAAATGCGCTGGGTAGTGAATTATTTCGTGTCCTCATGTATCTGAGCCAAAGAGCACGCGCCATCAAATCGATGGCATCTACGCGGCAAGATGGATCAGCAAAGAGAAGACCCGGATGAAATCACGCAAGAAAACCGTCAAGCCAATCGGCCTGAACGACATCACCATTGTCGACGATGCCAAGATGCGCAAGGCGATCACCGCCGCCGCTCTGGGCAACGCCATGGAATGGTTCGACTTTGGTGTTTACGGCTTTGTCGCCTATGTGCTCGGCAAAGTATTTTTCCCCGGCGCCGATCCCGGCACCCAGATGATCGCCGCGCTCGCGACGTTCTCGGTGCCCTTCCTGATCCGGCCTTTGGGCGGCTTGTTCTTCGGCGCCCTTGGCGACAAGTACGGACGGCAGAAAGTCCTCGCCGCAACCATCGTCATCATGTCGCTGAGCACCTTCGCCATCGGCCTGATTCCGTCTTATGCCTCGATTGGCATCTGGGCGCCGATCCTGTTGTTGCTGGCAAAAATGGCCCAGGGTTTCTCGGTGGGCGGTGAGTACACCGGTGCGTCGATCTTCGTCGCCGAATATGCGCCGGATCGCAAACGTGGTTTCCTCGGCAGTTGGCTGGACTTCGGCTCGATCGCCGGCTTCGTCCTCGGTGCCGGGGTCGTGGTGCTGATCTCGACGACGCTGGGCGAAGCCAAGTTCGAAGAATGGGGCTGGCGCCTGCCGTTCTTCCTCGCCCTGCCCCTTGGCATGATCGGCCTCTACCTGCGTCACGCCCTCGAAGAAACCCCGGCCTTCCAGCAGCACGTTGAAAAGCTCGAGGAAGGTGACCGCGAAGGCCTCGCGCGTGGCCCGAAAGTGTCGTTCAAGGAGGTCGCGACCAAACACTGGCGCAGCCTGATGACCTGCATCGGCGTGGTGGCGGTGACCAACGTCACCTACTACATGCTGCTGACGTACATGCCGAGTTACCTGTCGCACAACCTGCATTACAGTGAAAACCGTGGCGTGCTGATCATCATCGCGATCATGGTCGGCATGCTGTTCGTGCAGCCAGCGATCGGTTTCATCAGCGACAAGATCGGCCGCAAGCCTTTCATCGTAGTCGGCAGCATCGGCTTGTTCATTCTGGCGATTCCGGCGTTCATGCTGATTAACAGTGGCAAGATCGGCTTGATCTTCGCCGGTCTGCTGATGCTGGCGGTGTTGCTGAACTTCTTCATCGGCGTCATGGCGTCGACCCTGCCGGCAATGTTCCCCACGCACATCCGCTACAGCGCGCTGGCAGCGGCCTTCAACGTTTCAGTATTGATCGCCGGCCTGACCCCGACCATCGTCGCCTGGCTGGTCGAAAGCACCAACGATCTGTACATGCCGGCGTATTACCTGATGGTCATCGCCGTGGTCGGCCTGGTCACCGGCGTGACCATGAAGGAAACCGCCAACAAACCGCTGCGTGGCGCCGCCCCGGCAGCTTCCGATCTGGAAGAAGCCAAGGAACTGCTGCAAGAGCACCACGACAACATCGAACAGAAAATCGAAGACATCGACGCCGAGATCGCCGCGCTCGAAGCCAAGCGCAAGGAGTTGGTGCAGCAGCATCCGCGGATCAACTGAAGCCCGTTACCGGTGGCCTCTGTACAGCGGCCATCGGCAGCCAGTCGTGCGGCTCGACTTTTTTTTCAGCTAGCCTTGAGTGCGGATCGCCCGTCACTCAAGGAGCCGTCATGTTCAAGTTCATCAAGACCACCGTCATCGGCGGGCTGTTATTCATCCTGCCGCTGATGCTGATTGTGGTGCTGATCGAAAAAGCCATCCACCTGCTGCGCGGGCCAGTCGAGAAGCTCTTGCCAATGTTCAAGGGCTTCGATGTCGCTGGCGTCACACTGGTGACGGTTGCCACCTTGCTGGGCCTGATCGTCCTGTGTTTTCTCGCCGGATTGCTCGCGCGCACCTCGGCGGCGGCACGGGCGCTGGAAGCCACCGAAAACAAGCTGCTGAGCAATCTGCCGGGCTACCAGCTGTTCAAGGACACCACCGCGCGTTTTGCCGGGTTGGAAAACGAGGATGGTTCGAAGGTCGGCATGATCGCCGAGGGCGAAGGCTTTCGCCTCTGCCTGATCGTCGAAAGCGTGGATGACTGGCTGACGATTTTCATGCCGGACGGTGGGCCGGCGGGCGGCACCGCCGGTGAAGTGCGGCTGGTGCCGGCCACCCATGTCATCGTCACCGAACTGTCGTGGCTGACCCTGGCCACCGGGTTGCGACGCGGCGGCCGTGGCATGCTCGCGCTGATGCAACCCTGGGTGCCGAAAGCCTGATCAAGGCGCGTTGACCACCACATACGTCACATCGCTGCCCTGATATTGCGGCTGGTACCAGGTCGAGCCGCATTGCATGTAGGCGACGTTGTAGCGGATTACCTGCACACAGCTGCTGGGCATTTGCGCCGGGGTCATGATCGAACCGACGACAGCGGCGGTAACCGCCACCGTTGCCGTCACCGCCGCCGCAGTCGCTATCGGGTGATAGTGATCGTCGTAACCATAGCGACCATGCCCGTCGACATCGATGTCGACGTCGCGATGGTTATCGATATTGACGTTGCGGTTGACGTTGCGATTGCTGTTGTTGACGTAGGTGCGGTTACCGACATTGTTGCCGGCATTTACGCGGTTGCCGGAATTGACCTGATTGCCGGCGTTTACCCGATTTCCCGCATTGGCACGGTTTCCGGCGTTGACGTGATTGGTTCGTTGCGGCGCATTGATGCGTTGTGCCCGCTGCGCGTTGGGCGCGGGTGCGCGGTTGACGTTGGCGCGGGCATGGCCTTGCGCGCGCTGCGGCCTGGCGTCGGCTTCGGCGATCAGCCCGGCAGTCAGGAAGGTGGCGGTGGCCAGCGATAACAGCAGACTCCACGACATCGACTTGTTCATGTCACTGCCCTCCCTGATCACTGGCTTTTTTCAACGCAATCGCGACATCGCCCTTGGCCGGTTTGAAGGTGAAGAGCGTGTCCGGGATGGTTGGCTTGAGGTTCCACTGATACACCGCGCTGTACTCGGGAAAACTCTTTTCGTCGGTGGTGGTGATCACCAGTTTGCACGGCAAGGGCTTGTCCGAACGGGTCAGCCACAACTGCCAGTCGATGCCGTCCTGACGGAACGCCAGATGGTCGCAAAGCTTGCCCTTGATGATCGACGGGCCGACATAGAGCGCAGCCTTCAAGGCATCGATCTGCGCCTGATCGCTGCCAAACAGAAACAGATCCTCCATCGGCACTTGCACACCGTAGAAGTTCTCGACCATATGCAGGGTTTCCGCGACATTGGCCGGCGCATCGACGGTGGTGTAGTACTTCAGGTATGGCGAGTACTGAGTGAGCTTCTTGCCGTTGTAGAAAAATTCGCGGGTGCGCACATCGCCTTCACTTTTCGCATACAGGCGATCGTGGCCAACCACTTTCAACGTATTGAACGACTCGGTCTTGATCTTCTGACCAGACTCCAGAACCGTGTCGCGCGACACTTCGGCATCGACCTGGAATTTCGCCAGGCTGCGCAGGTAATTGCCCATATCGATGAGTTTGTCGATCACTTGCGGATTGACCAGCGGCGTGTCGTCCGCCGCGCTGGTCGTGGGCTGCGCAGCCGCTGCGGGTGGGTCTTCGGCGTAGGCTCCCGGCGCGAGAACCAACGTGAACATCAGGCAGAAAACACTGACTGGGGCTTTCATCGGTTGCGCTCCTGTCCCTGCGTGGGCGTTGCGCCCGGACGGGCGACTGACTGACCAGCCTAGACGCCAGTGTTGCTGTGCGCCAATTCGTACAAATCCCCCGTCACAGTGATAGCCAAAGGCTGCTGCGCCGCGCGTCTCCAAGCATCTGAAACTGCGGCCCATTCGGTGGCAAACCGTAAGAAACGGCCTACGCTGAATTTGTCCGTCGCCTGGCGTCGGCACTCACCGGAAGGATTCTGCGCGCAGTACGAGGGCCGATCATGCAAGGTTCACGAGGTGGTTTTTCTGCGGCACATTTGCGCCCGCAGCGTCAGTCACTGGCACTGGAACCCAGAATTCTGTTCGACGGCGCCGCCGCTTCGGCGACTGTCGAGCAGCATCACAGTGACCCCGCCGCGCCGCCTGCTGCGGTCGAGGCACAAGTCCCTCACGCGACACCAACCGAAGGCCGCGCCGCCACCGAGCAGGCACCGTCGGCCGCGCGCAGCCTGCTGGTGATCGACAGTCGCATCGAAAACCGCGATCAACTCGTCGCGCAGTTGCCGGGCAATGTCACTGCGATTGTGGTGAATGTCGGCGAAGATGGCCTCGCGGCGATCTCTGCGGCGCTCGCGCAACTGGGCAAGGTCGATTCGATTCAGATCATGTCCCACGGCGCCGCCGGGCAATTCACCCTGGGCAATCGCACGGTCAGCTCGGACAACATCGACTCGCTGGGCAAAACCCTCGAACAATGGCGCAACAATCTCACCCAAGGCGCAGATATCCAGCTGTATGGCTGCGATGTCGGTGCCGGTGCGGCCGGGCAAACCCTGGTCAGCGAACTCGCGCGCTGGACCGGCGCCGATGTCGGCGCTTCGAGTAATGACACCGGCAGCAGCAAGGCCGGCGGCGACTGGACGCTGGAAACCAGGGTCGGCAACATCGACAAAGCCCTCGCCATCAGCAGCCTGGCAATGGAGCACTTCGACGGTCTATTGGCCGATGCCGCGCCTACCGCCAGTGTTTCCAGCGCTGGCAGCGACGTACTGCTGGGCGACCGTTTCACCTTTACCGTGAATTTCAGCAATACCTCGACGCAGGTCGGTTACGCGCCGTTCATCAACCTGGCGATGCCGGCGACCGGCAAGGATGGCAATGACGGCGTCAATTTCATTTCCGCCACCTACCTGGGGCAAAACCTGATCAGCCACGTGGTGACGTTCGATGCCAACGGCAACGCTACGCACCCGCTGGCGAAAGACGCCAACGGCAACTTCCTGATCATCAACGCCGCCACCTACGGCATGCGCGCTGGCGACAAACTGGTGGTCATCGAGTTGCCCTTCGCCAGCGTCACCAATCAGCAACCGGTGATTGGCGTGCAGATCACCGCCAGCCTGAGCAACCGGGCCGATACGGCGTTCTCCAATGGCACGCCTGACCTGACCATTCGCGCCAGTGGCGGCTTCGAGTTCGGCAATGATGCGCTGGACAACCCGACCAACGACCCAAGCCTGATTCAGGCCGGCACCGCAGCGTTTGTCGTGCACCCGACAGTGATTACGGTCAGCGAAACCATCAATACCCCCGAGGGAGAAACCGCTACCGGCCCCAACTATGTACGCACGCTGACCTTGTCGGCGACACCGGCACCCGGGCAGACGCTGACCAACGTGGTCATCACCCAGCCGCTGCCCGACAACATCCAGGTCAACGCAATCACTCCCGGCCCCGGCGGCCGGGTAACCTCGATCACCCTGCACGACGGCACCGTGGTCACCAATGCCGCACAAATCGCCGTATTGATTGCGGCCAACGACGTCTACATCAATTCGTTCACCGTCACCTACGACAGTCTTACCGGCAAGACCGATACCGTGGTCGCCTTCTACGTGCCGGAGGCAGACGCCAACGGTCAGCCGGTGATCAACCCATTGACCGGCGACGCGGTGACGGTCAGCCTCGGCGCGCCAACTGCTTCCGGGCAATGGGTGCCGCTCGATCCGCGCGACCTCACCGCACCCAATACCACCATCGATTTCAGCGGTACCGGACAAGGCACTCAGTTCATCGCCAAATCGATCACCCTGCTGAAAACCGCGACGATGCAGAACGACATCGGCCACACCGGTATCAGCCCCGGCGACACGTTGCAGTACACCCTCAATCTGGCGATTTCCGATTACTTTGCCTTCGGTAAGGATTTCTTCAACGAAGGCCAGCTGGTGATTCGCGATCAGCTCAGCGACGGCCAGACATTGAGCGGCACACCGACGCTCACCGTGACCATCAACGGCGTCGTGCAGACCATCACTCTGGTCACCAGCGTGGTCAACAATGCCGACGGCACGACTTCAATGGTGTTCGACATTGCGCAGTCGCTGCGTAACGCGTTCGGCAATATTCGTGGCTGGCTCAACGGCGATCTGGCCTTTGACGACACCTTGCAAGGCGCGGTGGTCGCGGTCCTCAGTTACTCAGCCATCGTCGGCCAGACCTACAAACCACCTTCGGGCAATCCGCAACCGGACATCAACGAAGGCGACGAACTGGGCAACACCGCGACGGTAGACGGAACGCTGCTGGTCGATCAGTTCAACCTCACCGGCGAGAGCGAAACCGACGGTTCCGCAACCACCAGTGTGATCCCCACCAGCAACGTCGATATCAGTCTGGTCGAGGTCAATAACGGCGCGCCACCGGGTAACGGCGAACTGCGCCCCGGCGATGAAGTGACCTTCGAACTGAGTTACGACCTGGTCACCGGCGACTACGAGCAATTCAAACTGACGGCTTATCTGCCGTTGCCGCTGTTCAATGTCACCGGGATTACCTGGGGTTCGGGCAGTGACATCGGCCAGTGGGAACTTGGCCCGGGCAATACCAACGCCGGCGGTGTGGTCAGTGTGATCAGCGCCAACGGCAACTCGGTGGTATTCGACTTCGGCAGTTTTGCCACCAATACCACCACCGGCAGTCGCATCGTCATTCGCTTCACCGTCAAAGTCGGCGATCAGCCGTTTGCCGATCAGCGCTCGCTGGACGTGCTCGCGCAATCGAGCCAGCAGACCACCCTCACCGACCGCACATTGATTTCTTCCGACGTGGTCGCGATCGTTTCCGTCGCCGAGCCGGTACTCAACATCAAACATGGCGTGGTCTCCGGCTCGAACGGCACGGTCACCGGCACCAGCGGTAGCTGGAACCCACCGGGCAGCACCGGCGTGCCGTTCAACGGCAGCGTCACCGATTTGTCTGCGGTCGATGGCAACATCAGCAACATCGACGGTGCCGACCGCTTGCGCCTGGTCACGGCGATCGAAAACAGCGGTGGCGGCGGCGCGTTTGACGTCAGCACCAGCATCACGCTGCCCTCGGGTTTGAGTTTTGTCGGCGGCAGTCTGGCGGCGGCCAATCTGCAGATTTATCGCGGTGACGGCACCTTGCTGGTGTTGGGGACTGATTACAGCGTTAGCGGCAACCAGATCAACTTCCTTGATGCGGGCGGTCAGGCCAGTCTGTTGGCCGGGCGCAGCGGCACGGCGGCCGATACCAGCGGCGCCAACGTCGTGGTGATCAGCTATGACGTGGTCGTCAGCGCCACCATCGAGGCCAGCCGCAGCCTGCAATCCACCGCGACCCTGAGCAACTACGCCAGCGTCAATGGCGGCACCGACTTCACCCCGACCGACCTCACCGATCTGGCTAACCAGCAAATTGCCGCCCCGGTGATCAGCAAAGTCTTCGCCGACGGCACGCTCGACGCCGGCGACTCCAGTGCCGCGCACACCACCGGCAGCGATCTGGTGATCGGCGAAAGCATGCGCTACGACATCGTCATCACCCTGCCCGAAGGCACCACGCAAAACCTGCGCATCGAAGACCTGATTCCACCGGGCATGCGTCTCGACACCAGTTTCAACGGTGGCCTCGGTTACCAGATCATCACCACCCGCGTCGGCAGTGGCGCACTCGGCGCCGATTTCGCCGGAAGCGTACTGGTCAGTGGTTTCACCGGGATTGGCGGCGCGTTGGGCGGCGATGGCGTGGACGGGCGCTGGACGTTCAGCGTTTCCAGCGTGTCGGCGGACAACCAGACCGGCAACAACACCTTCGTGATTCGCCTGCAACTGGTGGCCAACAACGTCATCGCCAACCAGGCTAACGTCTCACTGCAAAACAATGCGCAACTGATTTTCAGCGATCCGGACAGTGACACACCGAACGGCGCCGTCGCCGTGGATCGCACCGTCACCCTCTCGGGTGGCCAGCCGACCGTGACCGTGCGCGAACCGACCCTGCAGGTCAATCAGGTGATCACGTCCACCTCGGGCCTCGGCGGTTATGACCAGGGCGACACGGTGACTTTCAATATCACCATCACTAACGGCAATGGCAGCACCGATTTCAGTGCGTTCGACATCAGTTTCCTCGACACCCTGCCGACCCAACTCAGCAACGTCACGCTGGTCGGCGTGCTGTATCAGAACGGCGCCACCAACAATGGCGGGGTTGCCTTCGAAATCGTCGGCGGGCAGTTGCGCACCGCCAGCGGCGCCAATATCGACATCGCCAAGGGCGGCAGCATCGTTTTGCAACTGAGTGGCATCGTCAACGCCAGCGCCGCCGCACTATCAAACATCGCCAACGTCGCCAGCGTGCAATGGACCAGCCTCGACGACGGCAATGCCGGCGAGCGTACCGGCGTCGACGGCGTGCTCAATGGCGGCACGCTCAACGATTATCGCAACCTGTCGACCTTGCTGATTCCGGTGGCTCAGGCCATCGAAATTTCCCGTGTCGGTGGCCTGCCAGACACGGCGGCGCCCAACCCGACCACCGCAACCGTCGAACAAGTCACCGTCGGCGAAGTGATCCGCTACCGAGTGGTGGTGCTGGTGCCCGAGGGCAACAACCCCAACTATCAGATACAGATCACCCTGGCCAACGGCTTGCAGTTCATTTCGCCGGATGCACTGGTCAATGCCCTGCGCATTGCTTTCATCTCCAACGGCGGTCTGACCAGCGACGCCAACCTGATCGTCGGCGGCACGCTGGACATCGACGGCAACGAAAACAGCCCCGAAGCCCTGCCGATTACCTCCGACCTGTCCGGGCTGGCGCCACAAGGCATCTTCGACCCGAGCCGTTTGACCATCGTCACCAATCCCGACGGCAGCCAGGTAGTGACGTTCAACCTCGGTAACGTGGTTAACGGCAATGGCAACGACGATGACCTCGAAGGCATCTCCATCGAATTCAATGTGCGTGTCACCAACATCGCCGCCAACATCGCCGGCGCGCAACTGGCGGTGACTGCGCAGGAAGTCGTCAATGGCGCGGGGCGTGCGGTCAGTGACACGGTGTTCGAGCGCGTGGTCGAGCCAAGCTTCAGCGGCCTCGATAAGCAGATCATCAACTTCAACCCCAACCCGAGCGGCACCGTTGGCAACGCCACCGTGCAATTGAGTTTCACCCAGAACGGCGGACTGCCGGCGTTCGATGCGCGCGTCAGCGACGGCTTTGCTGGCGGCAGTAATTACACGTTGCTCAGCGTCAGCATCAACGGCGTGAGTTACGGCCCGGGCAATCTGCCGGCGGGCATCAGTTTCAGCACCAACGGCGGTTTGAGCGTCAATTTCGATCAACTGAATGTCGGCGCGCAGATTCAGGTGCGCTACTCGGTCGACCTGCCCAACTCGAGCATTGTCGCCAGCAGCAACGCGACACTGACCTGGAGCAGCCTGCCGGAAGACTTCACCAGTTGGGGCGGTAACAGCGTCGGCGTCGATGGCACCACCACCGGCGAGCGCGATGGCAGTGCCGTCGGCCCGAACCAGTACATCTTGCGCGACACCGCCGGGCTCGGCGTGATCACCGGCACCTTGTGGAACGACACCGCCACCCCGACTGCCAGCGCTACGCCGGATGGCGCCGGTCTGGCCGGACAAACCGTGACCCTGACCTGGGCCGGTGCCGACGGCCGCCTCGATACCACGGCCGACAACCTGCAATTCACCACCACCACGGATGCCAACGGCCAGTACCGCTTCGGCGTGTTGCCGCTGGGGGTGTTCCGTATCGACGTGCCGGCCGGGCTGGTCAGCTATCCGCAACCACTGGGTGATTTGCGCGTGCGCGTCGACAGCGATGCCGGCACCCTCGGCCAGATCACCATCACCTTGGGCGATGCCGACACGCAAAGCGCCAACGCCGGTTATGTCGAGCAGAACGACGCCCCGGTCAACACCCTCCCCGGCACGCAAAACGGCCTCGAAGACGTGGTGCTGAATATCGGCGGAATCAGCGTTACCGATATCGATGCCGACCGCGATCCGAACGTCAACGACCGGGCGATCAGCGTAATTCTCACGGTCACCCACGGCACACTGTTCCTCGGCGCGACCGTGCCCGGCGTCACCGTCAGCGGCGCCAACACCGCGAGCATGACCCTGACCGGCAACCTCGCCGACATCAACACCGCGCTGGCCAGCCTGCAATATCTGGGCAATGCCAACTTCAACGGCACCGACACCCTCACCGTGCTCAGCAATGACCGGGGCAACTACGGCGATGCCGACGGCGATGCCGACGGCGATGGGATTCCCGGCACCGCAGCCGATGCGCTGACCGACACCGACACCCTGCAAATCATCCTCGCCGCCGTTAATGACAACCCGGTCGGGGTCAACGACAGCGCCACGGCCGTTGAAGCCGGTGGCAACAACAATGGCTCGGCCGGTATCGACCCGCGCGGCAATGTGCTGAGCAACGACACCGACGTCGACATCGCCACCAACGCCGATCAACTGCACGTGGTGTCGGTCGGCCCGGGTGCCGGCATTCAGACGCCGGTGCTCGGCGTGACGGTAATCAATGGTCTTTACGGCCAATTGGTGATTGGCAGCAACGGTTCCTACCAATATGTCGTCGATAACAACAACGCCGCCGTGCAGGCCCTGCGCCTGTTAGGCCAGACCCTGCGCGACGACTTCAATTACGTGCTCGCTGACCTCGCCGGTGAAACCTCGACCGCTACATTGAGCGTGACCATTCAGGGCGCCAACGACACGCCGCAAGGCATCGACGACGACGGCGTGGCCATCGAGGCCGGCGGCGTCAACAACGGCACACCGGGCAGTGACGCCAGGGGCAACGTGTTGAGCAATGATCTGGACGTCGACAGCGCGGCCAACGGCGAAACCCGCACGGTGACCGGCATCCGCCCGGTAGCCGAGGCTGGCTCCGGCAATTTCACCGCCGTCAGCGGCGCCACGGCGATTGCCGGGCTCTATGGCACCTTGACCATCAACCCCGACGGCACTTACAGCTACGTGGTCAACAACAGCAACGCCACGGTTCAGCGCCTGAGTGCCGGGCAACAATTGGTCGAGTTCTTCAGCTATCGGCTGACCGATGCTGGCGGGCTGGACGATGTCGCGCAATTGCGCATCGTCATCCAGGGCGCCAACGACAACCCGGTGGCCAGCGACGACGCCGCCTCTGCGCAAGCCGCGTCAACCAACGGCACGGCTTCAGAAAGCAATCCGAGTGGCAACGTGATTCAGTTCCCCAGCCGTCCGGGGCCGATCACTCAACCGGGTGGCAACGGCGTCGATCAGGACGTCGATGCCAACGATCAGCCGAGCAGTCAGTTGCTGGTCAACGGCGTGATCAACAAAAGCGAAGCCACCTACAACCCGGCCGTCGACGTGCTCAGCGGCGTCGCCACCGGCACCACCTCAGCCAATGGAACCTTGGTTGCAGGCCTTTACGGCACCTTGCGCATCGGCGCCGATGGCTCGTTCTTCTATGACGTCGACAGTACCAATGCGGCGGTCCAGGCCTTGGCGCCAGGGCAGACATTGACCGAGTTCTTCACCTACCGCGTGACCGACACCACTGGCCTCACCGACACCGCGCAACTGGTGATTACCGTCCACGGCGTCAACGATCCACCCGTGGCGCAAAACGTCATCGCCGTCGCTACCGAAGCGGGCGGGATCAACAACCTGACGCCGGGCGTCAACCCTTCGGGCGATGTCACGGTCAACGACACCGATCCCGATGGCGACCCACTGACGGTGACGCTGATCAAGTCCGGCGCGAGCGCGGATCCAGGCACGCCCATCGCGGTCAATCTCGGCGGTACGGTGATTGCCGGGCTGTACGGCACGCTGACGATTTTCCCCGATGGCAGCTACGTCTACGAAGTCGACAACAGCAACCCCGACGTCCAGGCCCTGCGCCGTAGCGCCGATCTGCTCTCGGAACGTTTCACCTACACCGTCAGCGATGGCGTTGGCGCGACCCCGCAAACCGACACGGCGGAAATCATCGTGTTGATTCGCGGGCAGAACGACAACCCGATTGCCAATGATGATGCCGGTGTGGCCATCGAGGCCGGTGGCCTCAACAACAGCCAGCCCGGACAAGACCCGAGCGGCAACGTGCTGGATAACGACACTGATGTCGATGGCGGCGAAGTCCCCGGCGATCTGCCCAATCACGACTATGGCGAAACCCGCGCTGTGTCCTCGGTGCGCACCGGCCCAGAGGCAGGCACTGGCACGGCCGGCACATTGGGCACGGAACTGCGCGGCACTTATGGCTGGCTGACCCTGAACGCCGACGGCAGCTACAGCTATCGCCTCGACAACAGCATGGCGGCGGTGCAGGCCTTGCGCGCCGGTAACACGCTACTCGATGCGTTCAGCTACGAGGTCATCGACGCGGCCGGCGCCACTGATCGCGCGACGCTGAACATCAGTATTCAGGGGCGCAACGACACGCCAATCGCGCAGAACGACAGCAACACCGCTGTCGAGGCCGGTGGCCTGAACAACGCCACGCCGGGCAGCAATCCGAGCGGCAATGTGCTGAGCAATGACAGCGATGTCGATGGCAACGGTGAAGTGCTGAGTGTGATCGGCGTCAATCAAGGCTCTTCGGTCGGCCTGATCGGCAGCGCCTTCAATGGCACTTACGGTCGGTTGACCCTGAACGCCGATGGCAGCTACAGCTATCTGGTCGATAACCTCAACCCGCAGGTCCAGGCCTTGCGCACCAATGCCGACACCCTGACGGAAACCTTCACTTATCAGATCCGCGACCTGGCCGGCGCTACCAGTACCGCAACGCTGACCCTGACCATTCGCGGGGCCAACGACAATCCGCTGGCGAGTGATGACAGTGCCGTGGCCGTCGAGGCTGGCGGCACGTTCAACGGTACGCCGGGGGTCAATCCGAGCAGCAATGTGCTGACCAATGACAACGACGTCGACGCCAACGACGCGAAACTGGTGACCGGGATTCGCACGGGCAGCGAAGCGGCCGGCGGCGCCTTCACCAACGTTGTCGGCGCGCAAACCTTCAACGGTTTGTACGGCACGCTGACCCTCAACACCGATGGCACTTACAGTTATGTGATCAACAACAGCCTCGCCGCCGTGCAGGCGCTGAAAGTCGGCGATTCGCTGGTGGAAACCTTCACCTACCGCCTGCGCGATATCGCCGGGGCCATCGACACCGCACAACTGAGCATCCGCATTGACGGCGCCTGGGATACGCCGGTCGCCGCCAATGACACCGCGCTCGCCGTGGCCGATAACGGCAACGGCAACGGCGTCAACCCGAGCGGCAACGTGCTGACCAATGACACTGACGTCGACCAGGGTGACAGCAAAACCGTCACCGGCATCCGTTTCGGCACTGAAGACGCCGGCGGCAGCCTGACCGGGGTCACCGCAGGCACCGACAACAGCAATGGCACGCTGATCAACGGCCTCTATGGGCAATTGATCATCGGCGCCGACGGCAGCTTCACCTACAACCTCGACTCCAGTAATCCGACCGTACTGGCCCTCGGGCCGCTGCAATTTCTCAACGAGCGCTTCACCTATCAGGTCACTGACCGTGGCGGACAGAACGATCTGGCGGAAATCCACATCATCATTCGCGGCCGCAACTCGGCACCGGTGGCCAATACCGATACCGCGACAGCGGTTGAGGCTGGCGGCAGCAACAACAATCAACCCGGCATCAACCCCGGCGGCAATGTCCTGAGCAACGACACCGATGCCGAAAGTGATCCGCTGTCGGTGATCGGCATTCACACCGGCACCGTCACTGACATCGGCACGGTGGGCAGCGTCGGCACTCCACTGCGCGGGTTGTATGGTGACCTGCTGATCAACGCCGACGGCAGCTACAGCTACACCGTCGACAACAATCTGGCCGCCGTTCAAGCCTTGCGCCAGAGCGGTCAGACCCTCAACGAAGTGTTCAGCTACACCATCGTCGACCGCTGGGGCGACACCAGCACTGCCGAGCTGCGCATCACCGTCGATGGCCGCAACGATACGCCGGTTGCCGTCGATGACAGCGCCACGGCAGTCGAGGCCGGTGGCGTCAACAACGGCACGCCCGGCAGCAACGCCACTGGCAATGTGCTGGACAACGACACTGACGTCGACAGCGTGGCCAATGGCGAAAGCAAACAGGTGCAAAGCGTGAGCAATCAGGCCGGCCAGTCGACCGGCGCCGGGCAAGTGCTGATCGGGCTCTATGGGCAACTGACGCTGAACGCCGATGGCAGCTACACCTACGTCATCGACAACAACAATCCCGTGGTGCAGGCCTTGCGCACTGCCGGTGAAACCCTTAGCGAAACCTTTACCTACCGCATGGTCGATACTGCCGGCGCGACTGCGGATGCGCGCCTGACCGTGGTGATTCAGGGCGCCAACGACGCCCCGGTCGCGCAGAACGACAGCGGCTTTGCCAGCGATCAGGCGCCGGCGCCACAAACCACCGGCAACGTGCTGCCCAACGATGGCGATGTCGATCATAACGACAGTCTGGTGGTGGTCGGCATTCGCACCGGAGCTGAGGCTGATTCCGGAACGGCCGGGGTCATCGGTCAGCCCATCATTGGCCTGTACGGTACTTTGCTGCTGAACGCCGACGGCAGCTACACCTACACCATCGACCAGAACAACCCGGCAGTCCTTGCCGCCGCCGGTCTCGGCCAGATTCTGCGCGACGTGTTCACCTACACCATCAATGACCGTAACGGTGCCAGCGATCAGGCCGAACTGGCGATCACTCTCGACATCGCCACACCGTTTATTCCGGCGCCGGGCGGCGACAATTTCGAGCGTGACCCGAACACCCTCAATCGCAACTTCCTCATCCCCGATCCGCAACCAGCGATTTTCGTGACGCCGGTGGTTGAGCGTGCGGCCGAAATCTCCGAGCTGTCGGCGTGGGGCGTCGATGGCAGCAATCTGCGCCTGGCAGCCGTCGGTGAGTTCACCAGTGAATCGGTGGGCAATGGTCTGGGTCTGGTGCCAGGGCAATTCGTCTCACAAGCCGTGCGCAGCAGCCGTCTGGAAAGTGAACTGGATCAGTTGTGGATTCAGGGGCGTCAGGGCCGTACCGGTTTGAGCGCCGATGGCTTGTTGAGCGATCCGTCGCTGTTCACGTTGAACCCGGTAGACCTGACGCACAGTCCGGCCCATGTTGAAAAACAACAGGAAAAACCGCGAGCCAAGGGTTTCAGCGCGCAATTGCGCGATGCAGCGCAACGGCGCGCGCCGCGATAAAGCGCTCGAACAGAACCAATTCCAAGAATACAAAGGAATGAACATGCGTATACATGCGACCCGGCTTCTCAGTACCGCCATCGCTTCTGCACTGTTGCTCAGTGCTTGCTCGTCAACGGAACCGAAACCTTCGACCGACGAAGAAAACCGCCAACGCATCATCGCTGACCAGTCACGCATGTATTCCGGCCAGGAGCCGGTCACCGCGCCGATCACCTTTTACGAAGCCGCCGCGCGGGCGCTGAAGTACAACCTCGACTACCGCCTGAAACTGATGGAAAGCGCGCTGGCCTCGGACCTGCGCGACGTCTCCAGCCACGAGATGCTCCCGCGTCTGGTGGCCTCGGCCGGTTACGCCGGGCGCGACAACGATTCCGGCGGCACCTCGATCGGCATCGAAGACCGCCAGGTCAGCTTGCGTCCGTCGACCTCGGAAGAACGCTATCGCGAAGTCTACGGTCTGGGCCTGAGCTGGAGCCTGCTGGATTTCGGCGTGGCGTATTACCGCACCCAGCAAAAATCCGATCAGATCCTGATGGCCGAAGAGCGTCGGCGCAAAGTCGCGCAGAACGTCTTGCAGGACGTGCGCAATGCCTACTGGCGGGCACTCGGCGCGCAGCGTCTGATGCCGGAAGTCGACAAGTTGCTGATGCGCACCCACACCGCCTTGACCTCCGCCCGCGAGGCGGAAACCCGTGGCCTGCTGCCGCGTCAGGAGATCCTTGCCTATCAGCGCGCCCTCCTCGACTCGATCTACCTGTTGACCGTGCGCCGTCAGGATCTGGAGTTCGCCCAGGCCGAACTGTCGGCGCTGATGTCGCTGCCGCCGGGCTCGAAAATGATCCTCGCCGACGCGCCCGACCCGGCACTGCCGGAAGTGCGCCAAAGCATGGCGCGGCTGGAACAGCTGTCGCTGGAGAACCGCCCGGAAATCATGGAAGAGTGGTACCGCAAACGCGTCAATCAAAAGGATCTGGAGATCGCCAAGGCGCAGCTGTGGCCGAACGTCAGCGTCGATTTCGGCTACAAATACGACTCCAACAAATACCTCTACAACAACGACTGGATGAGCACCGGCCTGCAAGTGTCGATGAACCTCATTCGTCTGCTGCAATTGCCGTCGTTGAACGCGGCGGAAAAATCCCAGAGCGAAACCGACGACACCCGTCGCGTGGCGCTGTCGATGGCGATTCTCACGCAAGTGCGAGTCGGCACCCTGCGCTATCAATTGGCGCGTCAGGAGGTGGAATTCGCCGAGGACAGCCTGCGCGTCGATCGCAGTCTGCTCGACTATGCCCAGGCGGCGAAGACCGGCGCGTTAGGCTCGGAACTGGAAGTGATCCGCTCCGAAGGCCGTTATCTGCTCTCGCGTTATCAGCGCGAGGCGGCGTTCTCCAGTGCTCAGGCCGCGTGGGGGCGGATGTACAACTCGGTGGGCCTCGACGTGCTGCCCAAGGAAATCTCGCAACACGACATCAAGACCCTGGCCCGGGAAATCCAGCGCACCTTGAACGAACAAGAACAACAACGTCTGCTCGCCGCCACTTCGCAAGGAACGCCGAATGCGCAAAATCGCCCTTGAGTCTCGTATCGGGGCTCTGCTGTTGGCCAGTCTGATCCTGTCCGTCCACGCTGAAGACAACCCGCAAGCCCCAGCGCTGGAAAGTGCCAGTGCGATTCGCGTGCTGCTCGCCGCCGAACTGGAAACCACGCTCTCCAGCCAGATGGCCGGCACCCTCGGTGAACTGAAAGCCGGGTTCGGCGAACAGGTCGGCAAGTCCGAACTGCTCGCTCGCTTCAACTGCAACGAAGCCGAAGCACGCTCAAAAGTCGCGGCGGCGGAACTGGCCATGGCCAAACAGAACCTGCAAGCCAAACAGCAGCTGCGTCAGCTCAATGCGGTCGGTGATATCGAAGTGTCGATGGCCAACACCGAAGTGCAAAAGGCTGATGGCGCACGGGCGATGGGCGCGGCGCAGAGCAGTTATTGTCAGGTTCTCGCGCCGTTTTCCGGGCGGGTGGCCAAGGTTTACGTCAAGCCTTATCAAACCGTGACCGCCGGTACGCCGCTGTTCGATCTGGTCAGCGACGGCGCGCTGAAAGTACGTTTGAACGTGCCGTCCAACTTGCTCAAGGACCTCAAGCCGGGGCTGCCGCTGCAAGTCAGCATCCATGAAACCGGCAAGACCTATCCGGCCCATGTCAGCGGCATCAACTCGCGGGTCGATGCGGTGGCGCAAACCGTTGAACTGGAAGCCCGTCTCGACAACAAATACCCCGACCTGATGGCGGGCATGAGCGGCACGGCGCAGTTCGATCAAGACGCGCGCCCATGACCATGAACGAGCAATTGCCCCACCCGCACCTGCTGCTGGAACTTGACGCGCTGCGCGATAAAGCCCTGGCCGCCGACTCGCTGAATGCCCTGGCGTTCAGCATGGCCAACGACTTGTACCCGCTGCTGCAGTTTCATCAGGCACTGGTGTTTGCCCAGCGTGAAAATTCGCTGGAGCTGTTGAATGTCTCGGGCCTGTCGCGGCCCAGCGAAGACTCGCCCTATCTGGTGTGGCTGCGCCGGGCCAGTCGTTGGGTCGCGGCGCAGGTGCCCGGCGACGAGCCCGTATGGTTGGCGCAGGACAACGCCGAGCCGCCGGCAGACATCGCCGAAGGCTGGAACGAATGGTGGCCGTCAGGGCTGTGGTGCGTGCCGGTGCAGGATCGTGACAATCAACGCCTCGGCGTGCTGATCATCTTGCTTGAGCAGGAACCGCCCGCCGTGTTGTGGCCGCACCTGAAAGGGCTGGTCGGCACGTGGGCGTATTGCTGGTCGGCGCTGACCCGGCGCAAGCGCTTCAGTCGTTGGCGGCCGAATCGCAAACAACTGCTGCTCGTGACGCTCGTGATCGCTGCCCTGCTGTTGTTGCCCGTGCGGCAAACCGCGCTGGCACCCACCGAGATTGTCTCGCGGCAGGCGCAGATCATCAGTTCGCCCATCGATGGTGTGATCGAAAAGATCCAGGTTCGTCCCAATCAGCCGGTGGACGCCGGCACACCGCTGTTCTCGCTGGACGAAACCACCCTGCGCAGCCGCGCCGAAGTGCTCGGCAAGGAAGTCGCGGTGGCCGATGCCGAACTGCAAGCGGCCAGCCAGCGCGCCTTCGACAACCCGCAGAGCAAGAGCGAGCTGACCTTGCTCGCCGGCCGTTCACAACAACGTCGCGCGGAACTGGCGGCGGTGCAGGCGCAGCTCAAGCGTACGCAAGTGTTGTCCCCGCGCGGCGGCGTTGCGGTGTTCAGCGACCCCAACGATTGGCTGGGCAAACCAGTGGTGACGGGTGAACGCATCATGCAAGTGGCCGATCCGACGCAACCGGCCATGCTGATTCAACTGGCGGTGGCCGATGCCATCGCGCTGGAAACGGGCGCCGAAGTCACCCTGTTCCTCACTGCGTATCCGCTGGCACCGCTGAAGGGCAAGATCCTCGAAACCAGTTATCAGGCGCGGCCGAGCGATGAAGGTGTGGTCGCCTATCGCTTGCTCGCCAGTATCGACGGTGTGCCGGAACATGCGCGTCTTGGCCTGCACGGCACGGCGAAGATTTACGGCGGGCGAGTGATGCTCGGCTATTACCTGCTGCGCCGGCCGCTGGCGACGCTGCGTGCGTGGAGCGGTTGGTGATGCTCGATCCGGCCGATCTGCCCGTACCACCCTTGCGCGAAGACTTGCGCCTGAGCGAAGCGGCGCACGGCAGCGACGGTGAGCCGGCATGGGTGATTCAGGACACGGTAATCAACCGTTTCTACCGCATCGGCTGGCTGGAATTCGAATGCCTGCTGCGCTGGGGGCAATCGCCGCGCACCATCAGCGAGCAGATTGCCGAGGGCACCGCGCTGAAACCGGACGTCGAGCAGGTCCTCGATTTTCGTCAGTTTCTCGAGCAGCATCAGTTGCTGCGCGCAGGCCCCGCAGCACTTGAGCGACTCAAGAGCAAAAGCGAGGAAGGCAGTTGGCTGACCTGGCGCTGGTGGCTGCACCACTACCTGTTTTTCCGCATTCCACTGCTGCGCCCACAACAACCTTTGCAGTATCTGGCGCGGGCGCTGAGTTGGCTGTTTCATCCGCTGACCGGGATTATCGTGCTGAGCCTGAGCCTGCTCGGGATCATTCTGGTGTTGCAACAGTGGGACGTGTTCACCAGCGCGGTGGTCGAGTCGTTTTCCACCGAAGGCCTGTTCAGTTTTGCCTTGGCGCTGATCGTCGCAAAAACCCTGCATGAACTCGGGCACGCCTTGGTCGCCACCCGCCTGGGTTTGCGCGTCGGGCACATGGGCATTGCCTTTGTGGTGATGTGGCCAATGCTCTACACCGACACAGGCGAGAGCTGGAAGCTCAGTCGCTCGCGGCAACGGCTGGCGATTGCATCGGCCGGGATTGTCACCGAGTTGTCGCTGGCCGGGCTGTCGACATTGGGCTGGGCGGTGTGCGATCCGGGTGCGTTGCGCAACGCTCTGCTGTATCTGGCGACCACCAGTTGGCTGCTGTCGCTGGCCCTGAATGCCAGCCCCTTCATGCGTTTCGACGGTTATTTCATTCTGTCCGACCTGCTGGACTTCCCTAACCTGCACGAACGCGCCTCGGCGCTGGCGCGGGTGACGTTGCGGCGCAATCTGTTGGGTTTGCGCGAAGACTGGCCGGAGACGTTCCCGACCGGACAACGGCGTTTGCTGGTGACTTTCGCAATCATCACCTGGGTTTACCGCTTGGTACTGTTTCTGGGGATCGCGCTGGCGGTCTATCTGTTCTTCTTCAAGGTCTTGGGGATTTTCCTGTTCATGGTCGAACTGTCGTGGTTTATCGCCCTGCCCGTGATGCGCGAACTGGGCCACTGGTGGAAAAACCGCGCGGCCATTGCGAGCCGCCGCAAAGTCGCGTTCTACGCTGTATTGCTGGCGATCCTCGTCGCTCTGGCGATCCCGTGGCGCACGCAGATCGATGCGGTCGGCGTGGCCCGCGCCGAGCACCAGTTACGCGTGTATGCGCCCTACCCGGCTCGGCTGCAATCGATTCACCCGGATGGCCCGGTCAAGGCCGGCGAGACGTTGATCACCCTCGATGAGCCGGACATCGCTGCACGCCTGCACACCAGCGAAGCCAGCGCGCGCAGCTACGAGGCACGGTTGTCCGGGTTGATCGCCGATCCGGGCGGCCTGGCTGAAGATGCGGTGACTCGCCAGCGCCTCAACGTGCAATTCGAAGAAGCCCGCGCCGCCCGTTCGGAAATCGCCCGGTTGAACCTGCAAACGCCATTCGCGGGGATCTGGCTGGACGTCAATCCGGACTGGAAACCCGGACAATGGGTCGGTCGCCAGGAATCGCTGGGCATGCTGATCGATCCGCGCAGTTGGCAAGTCGATGCGTATGTCGGGCAGGAGCAAGTGCATCGCTTGGCCACCGGCGATCGCGTGCGCTTCTACCCGGACGGCCAGACCACGCCGTTGTCCGGCCGGGTTGCACAGATCGGCAGCACCCGTGCCAGTCAGTTGTCGCATCGCATGCTGTCGTCACGTTTTGGTGGGCCGGTACCGACAACCAACGCTGAGCATTCGCTGATTCCGAGCAGTGCGTTATTTCAGGTGTTGATTCAGTTGGACGAGCCACTGCCGAGCCTGCGCGAGACCCGTGGGCATATGAAGATCGAAGGTGAACGACGAAGTTTGCTGGGCGATGGCGCAACACACGTCCTCGCCGTACTGATGCGCGAAAGCGGTTTTTGACGCAAAGGTATGCACCTGAAACCCTGGAGAACCTGTGCCAGTGGAGAACCTGTGGCGAGGAAGCTTGCTCCCGCTGGACTGCGCGGCAGGCCCAAGCTCTAAAACAGGGGCCGCTTCGCGGCCCAGCGGGAGCAAGCTCCCTCGCCACAGAGGTTGTTGTATTTCGATATCTCAGCCAGCGACGACGAAGATGATGATCGGCCCGCACACGGCCAGCAGGACGTTGGAAATCGCATAGCACACGGTGAAACCGATTACCGGGGTGTTACTCCCCGATTGTTCGATGATCTTGTTCATCGACGCCGCTTCGGTCTGTGCTCCGGCCAGCGCGCCAAACAGGATCATCGGATGCAAGCGCAGCACGTAGCGGCCGAAGTACAACGCCACCAACGGCGGCAAGATCGTCACCACCGCGCCGGACACCAACAGCGCCAGGCCCTGCTCCTTCATCGCGGCAAACGCTGCCGGCCCCGCCAATAAGCCGACCACCGCGCCGAATGCCGTCAAACCAAATTCGGAAAACGCCCATTGCGCGGCCGGTGGCAGCGCGCCGATTTCCGGGTGGCGCGAGTTGTACCAGCCGATCACCAGCGCCGCGACCAACACCCCGCCGCCAATGCCCAGCTCCACCGGTATCATGCCGATGTGCGTCGACAATAATCCCAGCAGCGAACCGAAAACCATGCCCAACGTGTGCATGGCGATATCACTCTTGTAGTTGTTTTTACGGATGCGCCCCAGACGTTTGGCCACCGCTTCAACGCTCGCGGTACGCCCGGTCAATGTCAACACGTCACCGCGACGCAGCACCGTGTTGGGCAGCAACGGCAGCTCGTAACCCTGCCGCGAAATGGTATTGACGAAACACCCCAGGCGCCCGTCGCTTGCCAGTCGGGTCTTGGCCTGGTGAATGGTTTTGCCGGCAAACTCCGCCGAGGTCAGCACGATGTCCACCTCACGCGTCGGAAAGGACAAGGATTCCGGATGGTCGATTTCCGGCCCGACCCAATGGCTCAACGTGCCGACCGCATCGCGCAAGGCATACACACCGACGACATCGCCGGCCATCAGCACAAAGGTTTCATCGCGCTCGATAACTTGCCCGGCGCGGACCACGCGCTCGACCGTCAACGAGTCATGCAGCTTTTCAAAATCGACGATGCGTTGGCCATCCGCCTGACCATTGCTTGCCACCTGATGCGCCCTGACGACAATGCGGGTATAGGGCACGGTGATCGCCTCTTCTTCCTTGGCGATACCCAATTCCAGCTCCAGCTCGCGGGCCGATTCACGCAGGTTCACCCCGAGCAGTTTCGGCGCGATGCTGCCGACAAACACGATCAGGCCGATGGTGCCGAACAGGTAGGTAATCGCATAGGCGATCGCCATGTGGCTGTTGAGTTGCACCTTGGCTGCCGCGTCGAGGCTCAATTGATTGATTGCACTGGTCGCGGTGCCCATGATCGCCGTGTCGGTCAGCGCGCCGGCGCCTAGCCCTGCGGTAAACCCGGCGTCGAAATCGAACACCGAATACATCAGCAGAATCGCTCCCAACGCGGTGCCACAGAGCACCACCGAGAGCAGCACCAGTTTCAGCGTGCCGCGATTCAGACTGCCGAAAAACTCCGGTCCGCTCTTGAAGCCGACGGCATAGATGAACATCACGAAGAACACCGACTTCAATCCCGCCGGGACTTCCAGGCCGATCTGGCCGATCAGCAGCCCCATCAATAACGCGCCGGCCACCGAGCCCAGATGAAAGCTGCCGATGTGAATGCGTCCGATGAAGACGCCCAGTGCGATCGCCAGGAACACCGCGATTTCCGGGTCAGTGCGTAGCGCGTGCAGAATGAAATCGAGCATGTCGCGGACTCCTTGCGGCGGCGGTCACTGGTCTTTCGGCGGTTGCGCGGGGGCGGTGTACCACTTGTCTTTCGGCACCCACTTCTCTTGCTGCGGATCGCCCAGGTAATGCGGCGACATGATCTGCACGCCGTACTCGTTGAACACGTCCTGAATGTTGGCGTGAAGCATGCTCAGCAGCACTGCACGCGGTCGCGGCTGGCTTGGAATCGCCTGCGCCACCAAGCGGTATTCGGGATAGAAATCCGATAACGCCGTCTGGAACACCTGCGCCGGCGGATCTTCGAGAACCCCCGGCGTGCGGTGCGCCGCCTCCAGCAACATCGCCTCGACCTGGCGCCACGGCGTGTCGTAACCGATGGTCACCACCGTATCGACCACGTAACCCGGGCCTTGCACGGTGCGCGAATAGTTTTTGGTGACGGTGCCGGTGATCATCGAATTGGGCAGCGTCAGCACTTCGCCCAACCCGGTGCGAATGCGCGTGGTGAACATGCCCAGCTCAGTCACGGTGCCCTCGTATTCGCCAATCTTGACGAACTCACCGGGGCGCAAAGTACGTGTGTAAGTCAGAATCAAACCGGCGGCGGCCTGCCCGACCACACTGGTCGCACCGAGAGAAATCATCAGGCCGATCAGCACCGACAGGCCCTTGAACGCATCGGTGCCCGCCCCCGGCAGATACGGATAGGCCATCGCCAGGGCAAACAGCCAGATCGCCAGCGCCGTCAGGCGTTGCGTCGGTTGCAGGGTTTCGTGGTTCAGCCAACTGAATGTGCCCGGCATCGCCATGCGCCGCAAAATCCGCCGGGTAAACGCCGTCACGCCACGGGCAATAAAGAAAATCGCCAGCGCCACGCCCAGCCCGGGAATCGCCCCGACAATGCCTTGCAGCAGATAGCCGGCCAGTTCGAACAGGTAGTTATTGAGGCTTTCGCCCCATGGCCGCGTGTAGGGAAATCGCGACAGGACGAAGCCGAGCCATTCATAGGTCAGCAGCAGGATCACCAGCCAGCGCAGCAATAACAGAAAACGGCTGACCAGCGGATAGAGGAAGTTGGAATCGATCAGTTGCACGCGCCCGACTTTCAGCGCCTGGGTGTGGCGATCCATCAGTGCCGGCAGTTTGGCCAGCAACTTGCGCCGCAGATACGCCAGGCACCAGAGCAAGCTCAAATAGATCAGCGTGGCCACGGCCGCCAGCGCCAGCGAGCGCACGATCATTTGCAGGTTGCGCGCTTCACGGGTTTCAGTGACCACCTGACGCAGTTTTTCCGCCGCGCCTTCGGCGGCCTGCTGCACTGAGGAGTATTCGAGGCTGTCGATATCCTTGGGCGCGACGATGAACGCACGCTTGTCACCGATCAGCACCATGTAGCTGTTCTGGATCGCATCCGTGGTGATATTCAGCGCCGCGTCTTCATCCAGCGCTTCGCTGATGACCATCTTCGCCCGCTTGACCCGTGACGCCGGCGCCTCGCCCAGAATGGTTGCGCGAAACAGCATGATGCTGCGATTGGCGACCTTCAATTCCACTGCTTCATCCGCAGGTTTTGTCGCCTCATCGGCAGCCCAGCCCAGTCCGCTCCAAAGCGCTGCGAACACCAACATCGATACCGCCAGCAGCCTGCTTCGCATGCGCCTTGTTCCTTACGCCCAAGTGTCAGAGAGGGATACGTAAGCCAGCGTAGTTGAGCGATGAACGGTTGTCAGATTACGGCAGGGTTTCTTCGTTGCCGTCATCCAGCACACGCTGGACCTCCGCCGGCTGATACACCCAGCCGATGAACAATTCGTAACCGACGGCGAGAATCACCGGGCCGGTGAACAAGCCGATGATCCCGCTGGTGACCATGCCACCGAGCGCACCGATCAACACCACCGGCATCGGCACCGCGACACCGCGCCCGAGCAGCATCGGTTTGAGGACGTTGTCGGAAAGCCCGGCAATGATGATCCAGACGGTGAAGATGATCGTGCCGGCACTGACGCCGTCCTGGGCGAACACATAGATCACCACGGGCACGGTAATCAGCAGAACCGGCAGTTGCATGATGCCCAGCAGCAGCACCATCAAAGCCAGAATGCCGGCGGCCGGAATGCCCATGATCACCAGCGCGACACCGATCAGCAGCATCTGGATAAACGCGATCCCCACCACGCCTTGCGCCACGGCGCGAATGGTCGAGGTGCACAGTTCGGCGATCTGCGGGCCACGCACGGGACCGGAAATCCGCGTGGTAATCGCCACCGCAGTGCGATGCCCGCGCTCACCATGGGTCATGATCACCCCGGCAACGATCAAGGCAATGACGAACACCACAATCCCGGCACCGACACCGGCGGCGTGATGCAGCAGCACCTTGCCCCAACTGGACAGATGCGGCGCCAGTTCCTTGAACGCCCAGCTCAGGTCTTGCGAGGCGTGTTGCCAGATACCGAACAGTGGCGCGCCAATCAGCGGCCAGTTCTCGACGCTGGCCGGTGGCGGCGGGATCTCGAACTGTTGCGCTTCCATGGTGTGCATGCCGACTTTCACCGAATCGGCAACGGACGCCCCGAGCAGGCTCAGCGGCACCATCAGAATCAGCAGCCCCAGCAACACCAGAACGATGGCGGCCCAACCGTAGCGATTGCCGAGCCTGGCGCCGAGTTTCTGATTGAGTGGATACAAGGTGATCGCCAGAATCAACGCCCACAGCATGACGTTGAGAAACGGATGGAAGATGTCGAAACAGAACAGCACCAGCGTGGTGATCAACCCGGCGCGAATCAGCACGTCCAGCAATGCTCTGGAGCTGTTGAAGGTGAGCAGCGGTTTTTCTTCCATAGCGGTTCTCCTGACCAGGACTGTTCACTCGATGCTGTTGATTGATCGACTGGCTGAGCCTAGAACACATCTGCGGTATCAGCGGCATTTCGTCCCTGTTGTCAGAACCGGACTCGCAGAGCTGTCTGCAACAAACCCGACCATTGACTGGTGTACTGGCCAAAGCACGTCTAAAACTGATGCAGGTCCATCTATAAGGAAGTTACGGATGAAATCCACGCATTCGCTGATCATTCTTGCCTTGGCTGGCAGCGCCGGCCAAGTGTCGGCAGGCGGCATTCAACTGTATGAAGCCGGACAGGAAGGCGCAGGACTGGCCAACGCCGGCTCGGCGGCGCTGGCCACCGACCCCAGCGTATTGATGAGCAACCCCGCCGGTATTGCTGCGCTCAAGGGCACGCAGATCAGCCTGACCGGGCAAGCGGTGCTCGGTGGTCTGGGCTTCGATCGTGACAGCGACAATGATTTTTCCGGCAACGAGGGCGGCAATCCGCTGCCGATACTGCCCGGCAGTAGTTTCTTCATCAGCCATGAGGTCAATGATCGCGCCAGCATCGGCTTCGGCCTGTACGGCAATTTCGGCCTGAGCGTGAAATACGACGACGATTGGGCCGGGCGTTATTTCACTCAGGAATCGACACTGATCGGCATCTCGATGCAGCCGACGTTCGCCTACAAGATCACTGACGACCTGTCGATGGGCATCGGCCCGCGCCTGGTCTACGGCTATTACTACACAAAACTGGCGGTCGACAACAACGCCTTCCTGCCGGGCACGCCGTTCCAGCAAGATGGCAACGTGCAATACAAGGACACCGACACCGGCGTGGGCATCAACCTCGGTCTGCGCTATCAGGTGGACCCGCGCACTACGCTCGGTTTCGCCTACACCAGCAAGGTCAAGCTTGAGTTCAAGGACTCACCCTCGGCCCACGGCATTCGCAATCCGCTGCTCAATCTGGCGCTGTCGCGGCTGGATGTCGACGAGCTGGAGATCGACATGAACATCCCCCAGAGCGCGACCCTGAGCATCGCCCATCAATTGAACGAGCAATGGACGCTGTTGAGTTCGGTGAACTGGCAGGACTGGAGCGATTTTGCCGACATCGGGGTGTCGGTGGATTCGGCAGCCGGTGACGTCTCCCGTTCGGTGGATCGCAAGTATCAGGACACCTGGCACCTGTCGATTGGTGCACAAAACCAGATCAGCCCAAAGCTGCGCTGGAACATGGGCATCGGCTATGACAGCTCCGCCGTCAAAGACAAGGACCGCACCGTCGACAATCCGATGAACGAGACCTGGCGGCTGGCGACAGGCATCAGCTACAAACTCGCCGAAGACACCGACCTCAACCTCAATTATACCCTGGTCTGGCTGGGCGACATGGATGTGCAGCAAAGTAAGCGTAATGGCCAGACGCTGTCGGGCAGCTACCCCAACAGTGCCCTGCACATCGTTGGCGGCGGCGTAACGTGGCGGTTTTGAGTCGGGTGCCATTTAGCGGATCGGGCAACGAGTAAAGTTCTTGAATGAATAACCAGGTGCAGTAGTCGTTATTTCACGTAAACATCAAAAACAATTAAACCTGTCAACCCGGCCATGTGCCGGGTTGACGGCTTTAAACCGTCCGGAAACTGACGAGTCAAAGGCGAAACTACTGGGTGTTTGTTGCTCGTTGCACTTGCAAGACTAGCCAAGACAGATACCACAATAAATTCCATGAATAATTGCCCATGCAATTAATTGATGCGGCTCGATCATTTGCGTCAGAAAAATAATTTCAAAAAAAACAAAAACCGAAATCCAGCTCTGACTTTCCAGTTATCTATCATCTGCTTGTTTTTAAAAGATATTTTACTTGATGGCAATTTAATAACCCTCGATTTCGATGAAATTATTTTGGATCCAACGCGCTTGACAGGCATTTTTCGACTGGGCATAGTCCCGGCGGCTGCAAAGATTGTAACGACTCATTGCAATGTTGGAAGTGCAGGCTTTACCCCCGAAAGCCAATGGGTAAAGCAGTAATTATCATCAACTGGATGTTGGTGAAGAGACTCTGAAACTTTGCAGTTTCAGCAGTGCAAGGGTTGCCTTTAGTTCTCTAAACGATGGCTTGAATATGAATAACAAGAATTTACTGGTGGTCGGTGCTTCCAGCGAAATTGGCTCAGCCATTGTTCGCCAGGCAGAACAAAACAACTATCAGGTTATAGGGACCCAACGGTCCGGATCGATGCCCGGATTGTTCATGGACGTCACCTCGGATGAGAGCGTGAAGTCGGCCATCCAGCAGGCGCTTGCCGATTTTGGCAGGATCGATGCGGTGATCTACGCGCCGGCGCTGTCCAGCGACGGTCTGATCCACGCACTCGACGATAACGCCTGGAGCAACGCATTCGACGTCAACCTCTTCGGCGCCGTGCGTGTGGCCCGCCACCTCATTCCCCACTTCATCAAAGCGCGTCAGGGCGTTTTCCAGTTCGTCTCCTCGACCGCCGCCGTACGCGGTGCGACCGGGGCTGCGCCCTACGCCTGTTCGAAGGCCGCGCTCAACGCACTGGCGGTGAACATTGCGCATGATTACGGCCGATTCAACATCCGCGCCTACACGGTCATGCCGGGTTATGTCGACGGCGGCATGCTGGCCGACCTGCCGGTTGAAAAAAAGACCCTGCTGGCCCGGGAACCGTCGCTCAAACGCCTCGCCACTCCGGATAACGTGGCGCACTTTTGCATCGCCACGCTCGACTCGCCGTACCTGACCGGAACCGCGTTGACGCTCGATGGCGGGTTGTCCGGCTGAGCCGCGACCACCGCAAGGAAATCTCTGTCACAAGGAAGGCAAGACACAATGACAACCATGGAAAAACCCCCGGCCGACGCGCCGCATACGCTATCCGGCAATGCCAGGTCAGCGGCGAATCAACTCTACCGGGAGCGCATCGTTTCGCGAGACGATCCGTCGTCCCTGCCCTGGCTCAGCCAGTTGCTCAAACACGGAATGCTCGAGCTGGATCACATCGACAACCCGATGTACCTGACGCTGCTGGAAGGCAACATGTCATCCAGCGCCTTCGAATCTTTCTTGCGCCCGTACTACTGGGGCTCGAGCCAGGGTTTCAACAAAAAGGTGCTGCCGGCGGCACTGAAAGCCCACAGCAATGAAAACTGGCGCGGCTACATCAAAAGCATCATCCGCGAAGAAAACACGCCGAGCTGCCACTCCACGATGTTCAGCAATTTTGTCCAGAGCCTGGGTTATGAAGTGGGTGACCGCCCGGAGACCGCTCAGCGCTTTGTCGACAAACTGATTGCCGGCTACAGCGCAACACTGGGATTCGCCCTGGGTTACGCGCTGGGTGTGGAAACCGAAGCGGACTTTCAGATTGCGGTGATCCACAGCGCATTGCTCAAGCAATTCCCCAACGTCATCGCCCGTGATGAGTTTTTCACCATTCACATGGACGAGAGCGGGGAAGAAGCTCACGCCAAGGCCACCTGCGAATCCATCGAAGCGCTGATCGCCGACGGCACGATCGAGGCCAGTCAGGTCCGCGATGGCTTTAACGCGGCGGTGCTCGATACCCGTGACTTCGTCTGTGACATCCACGCTGAACTGACGCACTGACGCCCCCTCCTCCCGCTTATCCGATAAACACAAAAAGAGAGCCAGACCATGCCTGTTGATAGCCGTTTAGCAGAAATCCTCAGAACCGTTGCCGAACTGGATGCCAATCACCCCCTCGAGCTGACGCAGGAACTGCAGGCGCTGGGAATCGATTCGTTGAAGTTGATCGACGTGGTGATGTCCGTCGAGCGCGAGTTCGGCACCGAACTGGATGAAGATGCCCTGGTGCGCGCGCGGACGGTGGGCGAACTCTGGCAGGAAATCGAGGGTGCCAGCGCCTGAGTCATTCGTCTTCGGCTGCGCAATGCGCGCTGGCCATACAAGGACCGTAGAAGGCATCACCCGGCGCTGATCCCGCCGTGCTGATGCCCTCTCCAATCGAAATGCACGCACGCATTTCACGCTCGGAGCACCCCATGAATCCAGCGACTCTCGAGTTTTCCATCGAGCGCTACGCCGTCTATCCGTCGACCCCGTCAACCTCGGCAGAAGCCGATCTGCTGCCGGATGACTTCAACGAATGGGTGGACGCCAAAGGCGACCGTTTCCGCGATACGTTCAGCCGGATCTGTTTTTATCTGGCCGAACGCTACGTGAGCCCTGTCGACAACAGCCGCGAAGAAACCGTTATCGTCGGCACCGAATACGGCAATCTGCAAGCCATGCTGCGTTTCCAGCGCCAGGCCAAAGCCGATCACAAGGCCCTGTCGGCCCAGCAGTTTCCGTACGCGACCACCAGTTCTGCATCGACCTTCATCAATATCAGCCGGCACATCGGCGGCGGCAACGCAACGCTCAATGCCGGTGCGCAGACCCCGGCGCTGGCGTTATTGCATGCTTTGCTCCATGTGCACAGTCATCCGCGCGCCCGCAGCCACGTGTTCGTCGGCGATACCTATTGCGACGAAGCGCGAGACGACATTCGCAAACAGGCTCCCGCGGCCCGCAGCTCTTCAGGTATCTGCTATCTGGCGCTCACCGAAGGGCGCCAGTTCAGTGCCCGGGTCAGTTTTGAGTCGACGGCAGAACGTGCCTTGAAAAGCATCGCCACGGATGCCCGCGTTTACCTCGACAGCGGCAGTCGTGCGCAACTGGCTGCGCAGTGTCCGCCAGACGATAACGACCAAGGCTTTGCCGCTGATGAACACAATCGGGCTTTCGTGTTCGCGGCATTCCTCCAGGGTGCCCTGGCCCTCAAGCCCGGTCAGCGTACGGCGCTGTTACTGGCCGACGCGGACAGCGCCAGCAGCATCGAGATTGCGCGCCATCATGAATAGCCGCCGAAGTGCAGTGTTCGACCCTAGCCTTGAGGTGTTCAAGGTGCATTTCGACAATGACCCGATCGTGCCCGGCCTGTTGCTGGTGCTCAACGAGCTGCAACAGCGCTCCGCGCCAACCGATGCCAGCACCCGCGTCGAGCGGTTGCTGTTCAAGGCTTTTGTGCGTCCGGGCCAGACCGTCACTTATGTCAACGAAGCGGCGCAAACCCGCATCGATAACGAGTCCGGTATGTGCTGCTCGTTTGCATCCAGCATCGCTGGCGCTCTCGACGCACCTGAGTACATCGGGCAACCGTGTCTGAACCCAGTGCATGTCAGCCCCACGCGTGAGCCGCAGTACTGGTTTTTGCCGGAACAGGTCAACGTCAACGAAGACGGCAGCCACGCCAGCACCTGCATCGACCTTGCACAGGTGATCGCGCAGCACGGTTACCTCGCACAGATCGTTGATCCGGCCTTGCTGGTTGTCAGCGAAGCCCTGGGCAATCTGGCACTGGTCCTGCAACAACGCCACGCCGCTGGTACCCCGGCGAGTTATGTCTTCGCCAGATTCGACGCGCTGGAGATTGCCCTGAACCGTACAACCAGCGCTGCGCCCCTGCATTTACACACCCGCGTGCGACATTTCGGCTCGTTCCTCGCGTGGGACGCCTGCGCCTGGGATGCACAGGGCGTGCGGCTGGTGGTGCACAACGCTATTTCCGTGAAAAGGAAAACCCCTTGAACACAATCCATGTTTCCGGACTTGGGGCGGTCACGCCCATTGGCCTCGACGTCGACCATTTCTGGCAGGCATTGCTCCAGCGCCAGGCAAATTTCAGCGGCCAGGATCCGGTGTATCCGGGGATGAAACCGGGCTTCATGGCCGCGCGGATCGACGACGCCCACAAGGCGTTGCTCAAGCAGCGCGCGCCGCAGATCACCGGCCCCGATGTTCCTGATTCCTCGCTCTACGCCGTGGATGCCGCGATGCAGGCGATCAATGATGCCGGTCTGCCTGTCGGCTGCGCTGCACTGCGCAATGCGCTGGTGTGCGTTGGCAACAACGAAGCCGAAGCCGACATCCTCGACCTCAGCGTTGAGGGCAACGATGAGGCCTGGCGCAACAACACCTACTCCAGCCATGCGATTGCCCGCAATGTCGCGCGCGCCATTGGTTCGCAAGGCCCGGCATTGTGCTTTCACAACACCTGCGCCTCGACGAATGTAGCGCTGGAATTTGCCTTGCGCATGCTCCGCTCCGGGGCTGTCGACACGGCGGTTGTCGGTGGTGGCGATGCTTTTTCGAAAAAGGTCTGGTCGGGCTTCTACACCCTCAACGCGCTGGGCGAGCAACCGTGCAAACCGTTCTCGCGCGATCGGCGCTCGATCACCATCAGCGAAGGCGGAGCCTTTTTGGTCCTGCAACGTGCCGACGCTGTCGTCGCCACGCCTTACGCCGAACTTCTCGCCGTGGCCAGCAACAATGACGCCGCGCACCCGACCAATCCCGACCTGACCGGCGTTGCGGCCTGCCACCAGCGAGTACTGGAACAGGCAGGCCTGCAAGCCAGCGACATCTGCGCAATTTATGCCCATGGCACCGGCACCAAGGCCAACGACCTGACCGAAAGCACCATTTTCAACCGCACTTATGCCTCGGCAGCGGTAACGGCCATAAAAGGCACGGTCGGCCACATGATGGCAACGGCCGGCGCGATTGGTGCGGTCGCCAGTTGCCTGTCGCTGCGCAATCAATGGCTGCCGCCGACGCGGATTGACCCGGACAGCCTGGAATATGAGATCGACCTGGTAACCCAGCCGGGTGGCGTGTCGCGTGCGCTGCGTTACGTGCAGAACAACTCCTTCGGTTTTGGCGGCAACAACGCCATCTCAATCTTCAAGGCCATCGAACAATGATCATTCTTGGTATCAGCGGCTTACCCAACGCGCAAAGGGCCCGCCACGAGCGCTGTCCACAGGCCCTGGAAATCGATGAACGCATTTGCCAGGGCCTGGACAGCGCCGCCTGTCTTTTGGTCGACGGCAAAATAATTGCTGCTGCCGCCGAAGAGCGCTTCACTGGCGTCAAAGGCACCGGTGAACTGCCGGTCAATGCCATCGAATACTGCTTGCAGGTCGCACAGTTGCAGCCCAGCGATGTGCAGGTCATCGCGCACGGTTTTGACTACGATCGTTACCGGCGTTTTTTCCCTCAAGCGGGCGAATCGTTTGACCAGGTCTACAGCGGCAAAGCAATTATCGAGGGCCTCGAGCAAGCCGGCTGGAAAGATGTCGGCGCACGCTTCAAGGCCGTCGAGCACCACGTCGCCCACGCCGCTTCGGCCTATTTCGCCAGCGGTTTTGAGCGTGCGTTGTGTGTCGTTTCCGACGGCATGGGTGAAGTCGAGTCGTTGACGGTGTTCCAGGCTCAAGGGCGCACCCTGAAGAAATTGCATGGCCAACCGATCAAGACCTCGTTGGGCTTGCTCTACTCCATCTGCACGCGCTTTCTCGGTTTTGCCTTCAACAGTGACGAATACAAAGTGATGGGGCTGGCCGCTTATGGCAACGGCGCAGCCTACAGCGAAGCCTTCAATGAGCTGGCGCGGTTCGATCCGGCCACTGGCTCGATCAATATCCACTGGCCCGCCAACACCTTGACCGACGCAGAGGAAGGTTACCCGGCGGCGATGGAGTTTCTTCAGCGCACGTTCGGCATTCCTGCGCGGGCGGCGGAAGACGAACTTACCGATGTGCACGGCGACTTCGCTGCCGCATTGCAGGCAAAATTCGCCTCACTGCTGCAAGCGCTTGTCGCTCATTGGCTGGAGCGCACCGGTGAAACGGCGGTGTGCCTGGCGGGCGGCTCTTTCCTCAACTGCAAGGCCAATGAGGCGCTGTGCAACTTGCCCGCTGTCGAGCAGGCGTTCGTGCAGCCGGCAGCCGGCGACGACGGCACCGCGATGGGCGCCGCGCTCTATCACGCGGCGCAAGCGGGCGAGCCGCGCATCGACGGTTTTTCACCTTATCTGGGGCCGCAATACAGCGTTGAATGCATACGCGAGCATTTGCACGAGGCGGCGGCAGATGGCGGCCTGCAATGGCGTTATGTCGGCCTCACCGATGAATATTTCACTCAGGCCGCCCGCGATCTGGCGGACGACAAGATCATTGCCTGGTTCCACGGGCGCATGGAATTCGGCCCGCGCGCGCTGGGGAATCGTTCGATCCTCGGCCGTGCGAACGGGCAAGCGATCAAGGCCCGTATCAACGGTCTGGTGAAGTTCAGAGAACCCTTTCGCCCCTTTGCCCCGGCCGTGCTGGATATCGATTGCGATCGCCTGTTCGAATCGAAAAAACTCCAGCCCACCCGCTACATGCTGTGTACCGCGCGCGTGCGCGAAGAAACCATGGACGCGGTCAGCGGTGTCGCCCACGCCGACGCCAGTGCGCGGATCCAGGTGGTCAGCCGGGACGTCAACGAGAATTTCTGGCGCCTGTTGACCGAGGTGCGCAAGGTCTGTGGTTTCGGTTGTTCGATCAACACCTCGTTCAACGTCAAGGGGCAACCGCTGATCATGGCACCGGATGTCGCCCTCGCCACGTTCCGCAGCATCGCCCTCGACACGCTTTACATGGAAGGATTTATCGTATGGAAACCTTGATTGACGCTGATCTGGCCCAAGTGGTCGATGAAGTGCTGCAAACACTCGCCAGCGCCAAACGGGTCAGCCCGGATGCGCCGCTGGAGCAGATCGTGTTCGACTCGCTGGATCAGATGCGCCTGCTGGTAGCGATCGAAGATCGCCTGCAATTTGTCTTTGACGATGCGGCGCTGCAGCCGTTTTGCCTGGACAGCCGCGAAGCGCTGGTCAACAGCGTGGCCGCCATGATGAATCAACAGGGATGAACACCATGTTTGCGCTGCAAGACTTGCAGGCTCGTCGCCTGCTCTCGGTGGTCGTTTCGGGCAACGGCCTGATCGGCTATCGCTTTTGCGACACGCTGCTCCAGGCCTATGAAGCATTGGATCAAGCGCTGCAACAGAGCATGGCGCGGCATATCCGCGCCACGGCCCATTCGTGCACCACGCTGATTGAACGCCAGACCCTGGAAAAAATCGGCTTCTTCAACAAACTGCCGTGCATTCCCATGACGGCCAGTCCGCACGCATGCAGCGATCACCAGCACAAGGCTGGCGACGGCGACTGGGTGCTCAGCCCCTCTACCTGCTACCACACGTTTGCGCATTTGGCCGGCAGCACCGAACGCTGGGACCTCAAGTGTTTTACCGCGCTGGGCCACTGCCACCGCTACGAGCCGGTTCTCGACGAAGCCACGCGGCTGGGCAGTTTTACCATGCGTGAGTTTGTGCTGCTGGGTAGCCAGGCGCAGGTCGAACACATGTGCCAGGTGCTGTTTGACAGTGGCGTGGAACTGATTAAACGCTTGGTGCCGTCGACCTTTGTCGAGCGCGCCAGCGATGTATTTTATGGGGAAACCGCCGAGGTCACGCGCAAAGTGCAACTGGCCATGGGGGTGAAACTGGAAGTGCTGATTCCGTGGCCCGAGCGCAAGGTCAGCGTCGGTTCACGCAACTTGCATCGGGACCTCTTCACGCAAGCTTTCAAGATCGGCCCGCAAGCACCTGAACCGCTGATGCATTCGGCGTGCGTGGCCTTTGGCATGGAGCGTCTGTTGCTGTCATTGCTTGCGCAAATCGGTGAACCCGAAGCATTGCTCGCGCATCTGCAGGACGTCCTCGGGGATCAACCGGCCAGCCGCCACGCCAGGGAGTCTGAACATGCAGCCCTGGTTTGACACCGGCGTCGCAAAACGCATTGCCGTGGTGTCGTTCCCGTTGATGGGCACCATGGTCGGCAACCTGTTGATGATGCTGGTCGATCGCCTGTGCCTGGCGCACTACTCGCAAGATACCCTGGCAGCGTCGGGGCCGGCGGTGTTCACCAGCATGGCGATCATTGCGTTTTTCTGCAGTACCGTCGGCGTTTCGCGTTCGTTTATCGCGCAGGCCAATGGGCGTTCCGGCCTCAGTGAGGCCAGGCATGAGGCCGCATTGGGATTGTTCATCGGACTGGCGTGCGGCGTGCTGCTGTTCATCGGCGCGCCGCTGATGGCGATGATCCCGCAACTCAGCTCGCGTCCCGAGCAGATTGTCAGCCTCGAATCGCAGTACATGTTCTGGGCGGCGATGTTCGGCGGCGTCATGGCGATCAACACGGCGCTGTCATCATTTTTCAACGGCGTGGGACGCACCCGCGAAACGCTGCTGGTCGGCATCGTCGGGCAAGTGGTCGATTCGGTGTTTACCGTCGGCCTGGTGTTCGGCAAGTTCGGCCTGCCGGAAATGGGCATGGCTGGCGCGGCGATCGGCACTTTGATCGGTACGCTGTCGATGCTTGCGTGCTACGCGGTCATGCTGCCCGGCGAAGTCTGGCGCGAGCTCCTGAACATCTTCCTCGCCCGCAGTGAACGCCTGCTCTCGCGCTTGCTGTTTCGCTTGCGTCGGGGCGTGCCCAGCGGTTTGTCCGCTGGCGTCGATCAGTTGGGCAATACCGCGTTCATCTGGATCATTGCGGTGCTGGGCTCGAGTGCCCTGGCGGCAAACAACGTCAATCTGACGATCAATTACCTCGGCATCATTCCGATCATCGGCCTGGGAATCGGCTGCAGCATTCTCTGCGCGACCGCTGCGGGCAAACAACAATACGCCGAACTGGCCACCATCCTGCGGGTCACGGTGATCATCGAACTGGCTTACGTGCTGCTGGTCTCGACGGTGCAGATCACTATGCCGCAGGTGCTGCTCAAGGCCTTCGGTGACTTGGGACACAACCCGCAAACGCTGGCGTTGGCGATCGATACCCAGCGCGTCTTATGGACGTTTTCCGGGGCCTTCGTGTTTTCCATGACCGGTGCGGCCGTGCTCGAAAGCATCGGCATGGCGCGGTTTTCGCTGATCGTGCGGCTGGTGCTGATGTGGTTCATGAGCATCCCGTTGATCTACTACTTCGCTATGAACAACCGTGATGCGCCGTCGACGCTGGTGACGTGCTGGATCATCGGTTCGGTGTTCGAGTTTGCCATCGGCGGGATTTATTTCTGGCGGATCGCCAAGGCCGTTCGCGGTGCTGAAAACCGTTTGCACAACGATCATCAAACCGTCACGGAAGGTGCCGCATGAACCTCGATGAAGTCGTGCGTTTCGCACCGCTGGCCATCAACTGCTTCACCGGCAGCCTGGCACAACTGTACGCACGCAATGGCGCGCCGATTGATGAGGCGCAGCTGCTCGAAGCCGGTGACGGCTACCTGTACCGCGCCGGTCTCGATGAGTGGGGAATGCCCGAATACACCTTCGCCGTCGAAGAAGTCGGCCTGCTCGCCTGCCAGGCGCTGGGCGCCGATGTGCAGCGTTTGCCGTTCGCTGCGGATTGGCTGGAGCAACTGCGCACATTGCTGCAAACGCATCCCGGCGTCGTCGTCTGGGTCAACTCTGCCCACCTCGATTACGCGCCGGTCTACCGGAGCAAACCGGGTTATTTGCACGCGGTACTGGTCACCGGCATTCATGAGAGCGCCAGCCACGTGAAAATCTTCGACTCGCTGATCGTCGATCGCGAGCCGCACGGTTGTGAGGCATGGTTGTCGATCGAGGCATTCGCCACGGCCATTTGCGACCGTGTACGCACCGAAACCTACGATCACATGGGCCACTTCGTGGTGATGCGCCCTGCCCTGCAACCGGTCGCCTTCGATGTCCGTGAAAATCTCCTCCGCCAAGCCCGCAGCTATCGCGTGAACAAGCGCCATCGAGACGCTTTGCAGGTGTATCGCGAACTGTGCCTGGGGCGCTTTCGCGGCCCGGCCCAACCGGCGGCCATCGCGGCGCGGCGGTTGTTCGACCACATTGTGGTGCTGTACGTCATTCCAGGCCTCAGTTTGCTCGGGCAGTCATTGCAACGCGCCGGATGTGACGCGCGGTTGCAGGACATGAGCCAGACGCTGACCGATCATTGGCGGGCGTTGTCGCTGCTGGCGCTGAAATTCGAGGCGACTCACTCGCCACAGGTACTGGCGCGCCTGGAGCAACGTTTTGCGCTGATCGAGGCGCTGACATCGACGCTCTGGCTGGAGCTGCACCAGGCACTGCAAGACGCCTGACGGGCGCTGCGAACCAACGGTTAATTGACTGAACCCGCAAAGCGATCTGCGCGGGGGCAGTCCGACGATTTTGTTTTCAGGGATAGAACAACAATGAAAATTCTGGCGCTGGGCCGTGAGTGTGATTTACACGATTACGTGACGTACTGTCAGGGGTTGGGCAGAGACGTCGTGTGTTTTTCGCCGCCCGCTCTTCTACAAGACGAAAAGGCTCAATGGGCTTCGCAACTGACTGCCGCGCTCGACGCCGTCGCGCCGGGGCATACGTTCGCACACGTGGTCTCGTTCAATGACGGGTTTCAGGTTCAGGCTGATGTGTTCAAGCAAATCTTCGGCCTTGCCGCGCGTAACACCGACACGCTGTTCACCCTGACGGACAAGGCAGCGTTCAAGGCTGTACCGGCCACTGCAGATTTCATCAGCCGCTACCTGCGCCTGCCACAGCAGATCGACGCCGCGCAGGCGTGGCAGCAAGTCGAGCAAGCGTTGACCTTGCCGGTGGTGCTCAAGCCTTCCAACGGTTTCTACAGCGCCGGGGTTATCCGGGTTGACGACCGCGCCGCCTTCAACAAGGCCCTGACTCTGACCAAACGGGTCTGCGCGCTCATGACCCAACAACGCGGCGATTCGGAAATTCTGGTCGAGGAATACATCGACGGTGAAGAGTTTTCGGTCGACGGCTATGTGCTCGACGGCCAGGTCAAACCGCTGTTGCTGCACCACAAATACCCACGGCTGGAAGGCCCGACGTTTCATGAGAACGCGCAGATCTCGCGGCCATTCGATGAGCGCCTGGGCGAACCGTTCATGCTTGCGCTGCGCCAGATCATTGCCGCAGTCGGCCTCGACCAGTCGCCGTTCCATGCCGAGTTCCGCATTACGCCCGAGCAACGCGTCTACGTGCTCGAACTGGCGCCGAGAATCTCCGGTGGCGGCATCTCTTCGCGTTACCTGATGGACATCTGCCTGGGGCTGGACGTCTACGACGTCGACTTCAAACTCGCCTCGCCGTCGTTGCAACTTGCGCTGCCCCATCGGCGCATCGGCCTCGAGTACGACTTCAGTGTGAAAAAAAGCGGCGTCTTGAAATCCATCGAGAAAACTGTCGCGCAATGCCGGGAGATGGGCGCCAGCACCATCATCCAGCATCGCCACAATGGCGAGTTCGTCATGGCCCCGCCCGTGGCCATGGAGACGGTGTTGACGGCCTTTTTCAGCTGCGCCTCGAAAGAGCAGGCACTGCAAATCTTCGATTACCTGGAAACCTGTGAAGTCGAGACCCAAGCCTGATGAACACGATGCCATTGCCCGACCGCTCCTTGCCGTTGCTCGACACGCAGGTTGGCCTGTGGGTCAGCGAACAGGTCAATCAGGCCAGCACCTCGCATAACATCCACGTGCGCCTGGCGATTGGCGGCGCACTCGACGTCGCCGCGTTACAACAAGCGATCGACTGGCTGGTGCAACGCCACGATAACCTGCGAGCGCGCTTTGTCCTGGAGGGAGAAACACCACGCCAGATCATCAGCGCCGACCGGCACACGCCGCTCGAGCAAGAACGGATCGATGCCGCTGATCTGCACGCGCGCACTGACGCCTTGCTGCTGCAGTCGATGGATATCACCGCAGGGCCGCTGTTTCGCAGCGTGTTGCTGCAATCCGGCGCAGAGCAACATGTGCTGCTGCTGATCATCCATCATCTGATATTCGACGGCGGCTCGATTGAGGTGTTGTTGCGCGATCTGCGCGAGGCTTATGTCGCGTTTTCACAAGGCACGCCTGCGGTGCCGGCAGCGCTGCCGTTCAGCTATGCCGGGTATGTCGAGCGTCAAGCGACTGTGCGCACACCAGCCGCCCTCGACTATTGGCTTAAAACCCTGGCTGATCGGCCGCCAGCCAAACGCTTTCCCTGTGCCCGGCTGGCCAGCGGAAAGACCGCACGCCGGGCCGCTGACGTCGTTACTCAGATGCAACCGGCAGCGGCGCAACAGCTGCGTGAATTGACCGGACCCGGCACGTTCACCCCGTTCATGGTGCACATGGCGATCTGCGCAATGTTGTTGCAACGCCAGACCGCCGTCGAAGACATGGTCTTCGGCATGCCGCTGTCGACCCGCGACGGCGCGGAAACGAACGACCTGACGGGGTTGTTCGTCAACGTCGTCGCGCTGCGCCTGCAATTGACCGCGCAGCGGACTTTCGCACAGCTGCTGCAACACGTTCGGGCACGTATTCTGCGGGCGATGATGCACCGCGATCTGCCGTACCACGAATTGGTCAGCCAGTTGCGCGCCGGGCGGGAAACCGGCGCGCTGTTTCATGTCTTTCTCAACCATGCGTCGGTGCTGCGCCGGCCCTTTCAGGCCGGGCGCTGCACGTTTGAACTGCTGCCGACGACAAACATCACCGCGGCGTTCGAAATGAACCTCGCCATTGTCGAAACCGACACCGGTTTTGACACGGTTTTCGAATTCGACGACATGCGCTTCGATCGCACCGACATCGGCGCGCTTGCCGAGCAGTATCACCATCTGCTGTCGGCGGTGCTGGGCAACCCGGACACCGAATGGCGGGATCTGCCCGCCGCGCCCGCCAGCAGTCGTCCGGTGCACCAATGGTTCGAAACCCAGGTCGAACAGACGCCGGACGCCATTGCCGTGGTGTTTGAGGACAGCCGCCTGAGTTACCGCGAGCTCAACGCCCGGGCCAATCAGGTCGCTCGCAGCCTGCGCGATGCCGGTGTCACGCCGGGCGTACTGGTCGGCCTGTGCATCGAGCGTGGCCCGCAGATGGTGGTCGGCATCCTTGCTGTACTCAAGGCCGGAGCAGCCTATCTGCCGATTGATCCGGACAATCCCGATGAGCGTATTCGCTTCATTGTGCAAGACACTGGCCTGGGCACCCTGCTTACTTCAAGCCATTTGCAGCCACGGTTTGCCGACTTTGCGTTGAACCTGATGTGCCTGGATAACCTTGCAGAATCCGCCGCGCACGACACGACTAACCTGAACTTGAGCGTCGCGTTGCAAGACCTCGCCTATTGCATCTATACCTCGGGCTCCACCGGGCAACCGAAAGGAGCGCTCAATACCCACGGCGGTTTCGCCAATCTGGTGCAGTGGTATGTGCGTGACGGCCTGCACATGCGCAACGACGATAGGGTGATGCTCGCCAGCTCGGTCGGTTTCGACCTCACGCAAAAAAACATCCTCGGGCCGCTGTGCGCCGGCGCGTGCCTGATGATCCCGCAGCACTCACCCGCGCACGCCATGGGTTTCATGAAGGCACTGACAGCGTACCGCCCGACCTGGCTGAACTGCGCACCGTCGGCGTTTCGCGCGTTCGCCGGCTCAGCGCGCACCGCAAGCCTGCGCATGCTGGTCCTTGGTGGCGAGCCAGTCGACGCCGCACTGCTGGAACAATTGCGCGGGCGCCCGCTGACCCTGGTCAACTCCTATGGCCCGACCGAGTGCTCCGACGTCGCGAGCTGGTGCAGTCAGGACATGCAAACACTGGCGCAGGCCGCTGAAATGCCGTTGGGCCAGGCGATACCCGGGGTTCAGGTGTTTGTGCTGGACGAAAACCTGCAACCCGTCGCGATCGGTGAAGCCGGCGAAATCCACATCGCCGGAACCGGAGTCGGCCAAGGCTATCTGCGGCGTGCCGCACTCAGCGCGCAAACCTTCATCCCCAACCCTTACGGCCCTGCCGGCAGCCGCATGTACAAGAGCGGCGACCTGGGCAGGTACCTGTCCGATGGCAGCCTCGCATTTATCGGTCGCATCGATTTTCAGGTGAAGGTGCGCGGTCACCGCATTGAACTGGGCGAAATCGAGAGTCGCTTGTCAGCCTGTGCAGCCATTCGTGAAGCGGTGGTCATGGCGCTCGAGGCCGGTGCGGGTGAAAAGCGCCTGGTCGCCTACCTCGTCGCCGGGGATGGCCACGTGATCGACGGCGAGCAACTGGCCAACACCTTGCGCGAGGACTTGCCCGACTACATGGTGCCGGACACCTGGATCGCGCTGCCGCAACTACCGCTGAATATCAACGGCAAGCTGGACCGCAAGGCATTGCCGCCACCCGCATGGCGGGTTCAGCAAAAGACTGCGGCTGACGGCCTGGCACTGACGCCGATCCTGCGCCAGCCACGCATCGATGTCCGCAGCCTGATTTCGTGATCAACCACGGCGCAACCGCACCCGACTTCTATCGTTTGCCAAGGAAATAGCCCATGTCCGAACAGACCTACACCGTTGTGAAAAACCGCGAAGAACAGTACTCGATCTGGCCCTCGCACCTTGCCTGTCCCCAAGGATGGGACGCGCTGCACATCAGCGGCAGCAAACAAGCCTGCCTGGCGTACATCGCCGAACACTGGACCGACATGCGGCCGCTGAGCCTGCGCTGAAGTCCTGCGCCATTCAGTTGGGCCGTTGCGGCCCCGGTGGCGAACCATTGATGACAAGGAAGTGCTGATGAACCGCAAACTCGCCCCCGTCTACCGGTTTTGCGCCTCGACGGCCCAGCGTCGACTGTGGCAACGCCACCAACAAGATCCGCGCCTGGCGCCGGCACATTGCTCGGCGCTGATGCACGTGCACGGCCCACTGAACTGCGCAGGACTTGAACGCAGCCTGGCCGTCGTGGTGCAACGGCATGAGGCCCTGCGCACGGTTTTTTCCTGGGAAGACAACGAGCTGGTGCAATGGATTGATGAAGGGATGCAGATCCCGCTGGAGCTCATCGACCTCTCTTCATTGGCTGGATCGGCATTGCCGCGCGGTCTGCAAATGGCCCGTCAGCGCGCTGACGAACTGTTCGACCTGAGCCGTGGGCCGCTGCTGCGCGTCTGCCTGATACAGCTCGGCGAAGATCAGCATTTATTGCTACTGACGGCTCACCCCAGCGTCGCTGATCACCCATCAATGCGCATTCTTTGCCAGGAGTGGAGCCAGATCCATAATGCCGGTGGCCTGACTGCCGACGCGACACTGCCGCCGCTGGAAGTTCAGCTTGCCGATGTCTGTGTCTGGCAACATCAACGGATGCAAACTCCGGCAATACGCGATCTGCTGAACAGCGCCCGCGAGGATTATCGCGAGCGGCCATGGACGCTCGAGCTGCCCCGTACGGATGTCGCATCCACCGCAGCCTCTGCGCAAGTCGGTGTGGTGGAATGGCAGGCCGATCCGTCGATACTGACCTTGCTGGAACAGATCGCCACTCGCCACAACAGCAATCTTGACGGGGTGCTGACAGCGGCCTTCAACGCCGTGCTATATCGCTACAGCCAGCAGAATGAAATCTGCCTGGGGTTCGCCACGCCGAATCGCCGCCATGCCCAAACCCAAGGCCTGATCGGTGGTCTGGCCAACACCTTGATCATGCGCACGGTGCTGAGCGACGGTGTCAGCCTTGAAGAGGCTGTATCGCTCACTCGCGAGGCCCGGCTCAAGGCTGAAGAGTTTCCTGATATCGACCTTGCGCACCTGCTCGCGGCTTCGGCCACTGAGGCTGACGGCACGCTGGAGAATGGTCTCAGCGCGACCTTCGAACGGCGTGATCCTGCGCGACTGGCTCTGACCGGCGTGGCCGTCGAAGGATTGCCGTTTGCCAGCCAGACCATCGATTGCGACCTGAAACTGGTCGTCTACAGCCACCCGACGCGTTTGGCAGGATGCTTTGAATATGCCGCAGAGCATTTCACTGACGTGACCCTGCAACGCATGGCGCGACACTTCGAAGCTGCGTTGCAGGCATTGGCGCTGACGCCGCACAGCCGCATCGAGCAGTGGCCCTTGGCGCCGGCAGGCTGCGCGTCGCTGTCGACCAACGAGGATCTGACAGCGTTCAGCGAACATCAGCAGTTGCCGGTGTTTCGGCGGTTTGCCGCGCAGGCGGCCAGGACGCCTGAGGCGATTGCGCTGATCTTTGAACAGCAGTCCTGCACCTATGCGCAACTCAACCGTCAGGCCAATCAACTCGCCGCACACTTGCACAGTCTCGGGGTTGGATCGCAGAGCGTGGTGGCGCTGCTGGTTGAGCGCGGTCCGCGCCTGGTCAGCAGTTTATTGGCGATCCTCAAGGTCGGCGCCGCTTACCTGCCGCTAGACGCCATGTACCCTGCCCAGCGCATCAGCAACATGTTCGAAGACGCCGGCGTCAGTTTGATCATCACCAGCGCAGCGCTGCTCGAACATCTGCCAGAAAGCCCATTACCACTGGTTTGCCTGGATCAACAGAATGAGCAACTGGCCCGCCAGCCGCTGAGCGATCCAGACATCGCAGTCAGCCCGCAACAGCTCGCTTATTGCCTGTTCACCTCCGGCTCGACGGGCCGTCCGAAAGGCGTGCAGATCGAACATCGGGCACTGAGTAACCTGCTCGCGGCGATGGAGGCTGCGCCCGGCCTTGGGCCTGACGATGTCTGGCTGAGCGTGACCTCGGCCGCTTTCGACATCTTCGCGGTAGAGGTTTATCTGCCGCTGATCACGGGCGCCACGCTGCTGCTGGCGAGCAAAGAAGAGGCTGCAGATCCGAGCGCTCTTGCACGCTTGGCACAGGTGCACGGCGCGACAGTGCTGCAAGCGACGCCCGCCACCTGGCGCATGCTGATCGACAGCCAGGTGAGCATGTCGCTGCGCACCGCCATGAGTGGCGGCGAAGCGATGGATACGGCCTTGGCTGAGGGCATGCGCAGCCTCGCCAAAACGGTGTGGAACCTCTATGGCCCCACGGAAACGACAATTTATTCAAGCCGCACAAAGATCCTCAGCGGGCACCTGCCGACTCTTGGCGGACCGGTCGAAAATACTCGTTTGTACGTGCTCGATCGCCACCTCAATCCGCTGCCGGTGGGTTGCACCGGAGAAATCCATATCGGCGGCGACGGCTTGACCAGGGGTTACATCAATCGCCCCGACCTTACCGCCGAGCGCTTCCTGCCCGATCCGTTCGGTCCGCCAGGCAGCCGCATGTATCGTACCGGCGACCTCGCCCGGCAGTTGCCCAACGGCGATCTGGTTTACCTCGATCGTATCGATTTCCAGGTGAAAATTCGTGGTTTGCGCATCGAACTGGGCGAAATCGAGGCCGCGCTGCGAAGGATTGCGGACGTGCGCCAGGCCGTCGTCACCGCGCATGGCGAAGAAACTGCCAGCCGAAAACTGGTGGCTTATGTGGTGGCGCGCCCGGGGCACACGCTGGATCGCGAAGCACTCGCGCACGAACTGCAACAATCGGTGCCTGACTACATGGTGCCCGGCCTGTGGGTGTTCCTGGAAAAACTGCCGTTGAACGTCAGCGGAAAAATCGACCGCAGTCGCCTGCCCGCGCCGCCACGGACATCAGCCATCGATGCCCGGCCAAACCCTGAGGTATTGAGCGACAGCCAGGCACGTCTGGCGGCGATATGGGCGCAAACCCTGCAAATTGCGGATGTCGCCCTGCAGGACAACTTCTTCGCACTGGGTGGCAACTCGATGCTGGCGATCCGTTGCCTGGTACGGATCAACAGTGAGTTCGACAAACAGCTGTCACTGCGCACTTTTTTCGAACACCAGACGGTTGCAGCGCTAGATCTTCATCTGCAAATACAGGCGCAACCGAACGCTGTTGAACAAGTGCGGATGACTACCTGGTTCAGCCAGCCCGATTTGCCCGACGTTTACGGTTTTTCTGGCTGTGGCATGCACGGCGCGGCCTATTTTCCATTGGCGCGGGCTTTGGCCCCGGTGTGCAACTTTCACGCTCTGGAGCCTTTGGAGCCGGAATCACCCGACGGGCAACTGGTCACGGTGCAAGCGCTGGCCCAGCGATACGCCGAGGCAATCATCAGTCACCGTAAAACCACACCGATTACCTTGGTGGGGCATTCTTTCGGCGGTTCACTTGCCTTCGAAACCGCGCGGTTGCTTGAGCAGCGGTCACTCTCTGTGCGCCTGATCCTGCTCGACGCGACATTGGTCGACCCGTGCCTGCTCGAACGCGAGGCCGGTATTGCCGCGCCGGCGGATCGTTTGCCCGAATGGCTGGCGATTGCGCCAGAATTGCCTGGAGGGCAGATCGCCGAGGATGACCTGCTCGCCAGCGCCCGAACGCTGTACCTGCAACATTGCCGGATCTTCGCGGCTTACGTACCCAGCGGCATCCTGCGTGCACCGGTCACGGCACTGTTGGCGGAACAGGCGCTGCTCCTGCAAAAGCTGCGTGCGGGCTTTTTGCGCGTTTGTGCGCAGCGGTTGCTCGCGCCTCCCGTGTTGCACAGCGTTCCGGGTGACCACATGAGCATGCTCGCGCCGCCGCATGTCGAAGTCGTCGCGGCGCGTATCAGCCACGAACTGCACCAGCCGGCCACCGCGCCTGCCCGTGCGGCGATGGCACACGACAGCGCATGAGTGACTCACCGTTCGTTGCGCTGCTGCCGAAGCGATGCAGCGTCAAACAAGCCGATGAACCGCAGTGGTGGTCAGGCGGACTGTATGCCGAAGAGCGCTGGCATGCGCAAAAAATGCACGCATTGCGCCGCCGTGAATTCACCGCCGGGCGCAATTGTGCCCGGGCGGCATTGCGATCCTTGGGCTTGCCGGACGTTGCGATTGGCAAGGGTGCGCAGGGTGAACCGCTGTTTCCCTGCGCGGTGACCGGCAGCATCACTCACACGGGCGACTATTGCGCGGCGGCCGTGTGCCGAAAGCCAGGAGTCAGCAGCATCGGCATCGATGCCCAGCAGAATGTCGACCTCGATCAATCACTGTATCGGCGAGTGCTCGGGCATCGCCCAGGCACAACCATTGCCAGCGATGGTCACTGCGAAGGTACGTTGGTGTTCAGTTTGAAAGAGGCGTTTTACAAAGCGCTGTATCCGGTTTGCCAACGCCCCGTGCCAGCAATGGCGTTGAAGGTGCACCTGCCGGCCTCCTTTGGGCCATGCATCATCGAGGTGCTGACGCCGGCCCTGAAAACAGTCGTCGAAGCGTTCAATGTCGACATCCGCTTCAGCTTCGATGAACAGCGTATTTATAGCGCCGTCACGTTATCGGAGCGGTCGTGACGGGCAGCTCCAGTATGCCGTGGCAGATCAGGCTCAGCACACTGCGCATATGCCGGGCATGCGCATCGCGGTCCGGTGTGGCTTCGGTCGCGAGGCGAATGAAGGCGACATTGGCATATTGATTGAACAGGGTCGCCGCGACGTCGATATCGATTGACTGGCGGATTTTGCCGTTGCGCTGAAAGTGCACCAGCAGCGCTTTGGTTTCTTCGATCACTGCACCGTTCCACGGCTCAAGTGCCCGGGCCAGCTCGCCGGTGAACAGAAATGGCGCCAACTCGCGCCACAACGATGCGGGCATCGCCTGCAGTTGGTAATGGGTCATCAGCCCTTCGAATTCGCACAACGCCTCCAGCGGATCGCTGTCATCGTCAAGATTGGCGCGCGCCTCACGCATCGCCTGTTCATCCGGTTGTTTGAGCAACGCCAGCAGAATCTCCTGCTTGCCGCCGAAGTAATTGACCACGGTCGGTGCGGACACCCCGGCCTGCACGGCGATCTGCTCCAGCGTGGTCGCGGCAAAACCCTGGGTCTTGAACAACGCGAGCGCCGCTTCGGCGATCACTTGTCTGCGCTGTTCCTTCTGCCGCTCTCTGAGTCCGCTCATGTTGCCTCTGATGATCCTTGCCAATGCGCTTCAGCCTACGGATATCTTTTTACATCGACAAATATTTTCTTTACAAAAATATTTTTAAATGCCAAATATTAGCCGTGCACCGCTGGAATGAACGCACGCCCTTGTCCATTTCCCTGGAGATCAGCCATGTCCGCCGAATTCGATTCGACCCGCAGCACCCGCGATTATCAGGACGCCGACGCCGCCCACCACATTCACGCGTTCGTCGATCAGAAAGCCCTCAACGAGGAAGGCCCGCGGGTGATGGTCAGCGGTGATCGCCTGGCGTTGTGGGACAACGATGGCAATCGTTACCTGGACGGCATGTCCGGCCTGTGGTGCACCAACCTCGGTTATGGGCGCAAGGATCTGGCTGGCGCTGCGACGAAGCAGCTGGAACAATTGCCCTACTACAACATGTTCTTCCACACCACTCACCCGGCGGTGATCGAACTGTCCGAGCTGCTCTTCAGCCTGTTGCCCAAGCACTACAGCCATGCGATCTACACCAACTCCGGTTCCGAAGCCAACGAAGTGCTGATCCGCACCGTGCGCAAGTTCTGGCAGGTGATGGGCCAGCCCGAGAAGAAAATCATGATCGGCCGCTGGAACGGCTATCACGGCTCGACCCTCGCGGCGACGGCGCTGGGCGGGATGAAGTTCATGCACGAAATGGGCGGCACCATTCCTGATGTCGCGCACATTGATGAGCCGTACTGGTTTGCCCACGAAGGCAATCTCAGCCCGGAAGAGTTTGGCCTGAAAGCCGCGCAGCAACTGGAAGAGAAAATTCTCGAACTGGGAGCCGACAAGGTCGCCGCGTTTGTTGCCGAACCGTTCCAGGGCGCAGGCGGCATGATCATTCCACCGGCGACTTACTGGCCGGAAATTCAACGCATCTGCCGCAAGTACGACGTGCTGCTGTGCGCTGACGAAGTCATTGGCGGGTTTGGCCGTACGGGTGAATGGTTTGCGCATCAGGCGCTCGGCTTCGAACCCGACACGCTGTCGATTGCCAAAGGCCTGACCTCCGGTTACATCCCCATGGGCGGGCTGATCCTGTCGCGGCGCATGGCTGAGGCATTGGTGGAAAAAGGTGGCGTGTTCGCGCACGGCCTCACCTACTCCGGCCACCCGGTCGCTGCCGCTGTGGCGATTGCCAACCTCAAGGCGTTGCGCGATGAAGGCGTGGTCGCGCAGGTTAAAACCGACACAGGCCCGTATCTGCAAAACTGCCTGCGTGAGGTGTTTGGCAACCATCCGCTGGTGGGTGAGATTCAGGGTATCGGGCTGGTGGCCGCGTTGCAGTTCGCCGAAGACAAGGTAACGCGCAAGCGTTTCGCCAACGAAAACGACATCGCCTGGCGTTGCCGCACGATCGGTTTTGAAGAGGGTTTGATCATTCGTTCTACGCTGGGCCGGATGATCATGGCCCCGGCGTTGATCGCCACGCGCGCCGAGTTGGACGAACTGATCGACAAGACCCGTATCGCCGTGGATCGCACGGCCCGCGAATACGGCATCCTGTAACCCGTCACTTATGTAGGAGTGAGCCTGCTCGCGATAGCAGTAATTCTGCGACATTGATGTTGCAGACCCACCGCCATCGCTGGCAGGCCAGCTCCCACAATGATTTGGGCTGCCCGGGATTGTGTGAGCGACCCAAAACCCTGTGGGAGCTGGCTTGCCAGCGATGGCGTCTGTGCAATTCAGCACATCGGCTCAATCTTGTTAGCGGATATCACTCGATCATTCAGCCCACTTAATTGCTGGCCACTGACCATGATCGACCGTGCCCCTTCGCGTCTCAGCCTGCTCACTTTGCTCTGCGGTCTGCAGGCAACCGCCAGCGCCAGTGGTTTGCTCGACGATGCAAAAACCGACGTGCTCAGCCGCAACTTCTTCCTGAGCAACGACTACCGCTCGCCCTCGCCCACCGGCAAAAACTACAAGCAGGAATGGGCGCAAGGATTCATCGGCACATTTACGTCGGGCTTCACGCCGGGCAGTGTCGGTTTCGGTGTCGATGCCCATGCTTTTCTCGGTTTGAAACTGGATGGCGGCAAAGGCCATTCCGGCACCGGTTTACTGCCGGTCGACAGCAACGGTCGCAGCGAAGCGGATTATTCCGACGCGGGCGGAGCGTTCAAATTAAAGGTTTCAAGAACCACCTTGGCGTTCGGTGAAATGACCGTCGAAACCCCGGTTTTCGATACCTCGGACAAACGCCTGCAACCGGAATACGCCACTGGTTTTCTGTTAACCAGCCACGAGATCGACAACGTCAGTCTCACGGCGGGACACTTCACCGCCTTCAAGAATCAGGACAGTTCATCCAGCCACGGCGATTTTTTCGGTTATGGCGCCAATACCGAGGCAGGCGGGATCAGCTTCCTCGGCGCCGACCTGTTCGGCGACAGCCCCGTTGGCGGTTCCCTGTACGCCTCGGAACTCAGCGACACCTGGCAGCAGTACTACGGCAATCTGCACTTCAAGCAATCCGGTGTGCTGCTCGACGCTAACCTCTACCGCACCCGCAACACCGGCCAGGCACTGGCCGGCGCCATCGACAACACCGCGTTCAGCCTGTCCGGCAAATACACCTTCGGTGCCCACGGCGTGATGCTCGGCTGGCAACGGATCGATGGCGACACGCCGTTCGATTTCGTCGGTGGCGATTCGATTTATCTGGCCAACTCGATCAAATACGCCGACTTCAACGGCGCCGGCGAACGCTCCTGGCAAGCACGCTACGACCTCGACCTCGGCGCCTTCGGCATCCCGGGCCTGACTTTCATGAGCCGCTACGTAACCGGTGACCACATCGACGGCACCCACGCGCCCAAGGGCGGCGCGTACAACCCGTTTGATCCGGACAGCGGCGGGTATCAGCCGCAGCAAGGTGATGGCGGCAAACATTGGGAGCGGGATATCGATTTGAAATACGTGGTGCAGTCGGGGGCGGCGAAGGATCTGTCGGTGCAGGTTTCGCACGTTTCGCACCGGGCCAATGAGGCGCAGGCTGGGGATGATATCGACCGGGTTTATGTGGTGGTGCAGTATCCGCTGAGCTTCTGACCGAAACGCAATCCAGGTGTGGGAGCTAACTTGCCAGCCTTTTAAACGCAGGCGTTTAAAAGACACCTCCAGACACGCCTTCCAGGCTACACATCCTTGCGCCATTGCCTACAGCTACGCCAGAATCCGCCGGCTTGTGCGCCTTAGGGACGGGTTCTATTGTGGGACGGTCGCTGACGAATCAGCGATCGGGTTTCGCAGCCCGGATCAATCAAGGCGCACAGCGCTCCAGTTCATTGCCATCAACGATTTATGGCAATGGTGCTTCATGGCGGCTGTGCGCGGGATACCTTCGGGTATGCCGGGTACCTTGATTCCCGGTCTGCGAACCTGCGTACAGCTGCCACCTCCCTTCGTTTCGCAGCGAACCAGACAACGTTCTCCGCTTTTTGCTTTCGCGCACAGTCGACCATCCTCCGGAGGCCTGCTCATGGTAACCGTACGAAAAACCATCACCTTGACTGAGCAGCAAGGCCACTGGATCAGAGCCCAGATCGAAGCCGGTAATTACATCAACGACAGCGAATACATCCGCGATCTGATCCGCCGTGAACAGGAACGCAACGCTGAAATCGAAACTATTCGTGCAGCGCTTCGTGAGGGTGAGTCCAGGGGAAAACCGCGACCATTCGATCCTGTTGCATTCAAACAGAGAATGTTAATCACGCATGAGTGAATATCGTCTGACGCCCGCTGCCGAAGCTGACCTTGAAGCAATCTGGATTTACACCGTTCGCCGGTGGGGCGTGGATCCAGGCAATAGCTATATTGACGTCCTTATTTCTTCATTTGCACAGTTGGCAGTGCGCCCTAAAACAGCGCCGGCCTTCGACGATAGGCGATAGGCTACCGCCGCTGTCGGGTGGAGAGGCATATGATCTATTTTCGAATCACTGCGTACGGAATTGCGATCATCAGGGTTCTGCATGATCGAATGGATGCGCAGCGTAATCTCTGATTCGTCCTGGTTTACCTCCTGCTAAATCGGGTTTGAAAACCTCCATCGCGAGCAGGCGAAGGCCTGCAGGGGATTACAGATCGTTCCCACGCTCTGCGTGGGAATGCAGCCCGGGACGCTCCGCGTTCCTTCCGAAGCCGAACGCGGAGCGTCCGTTGAGGCATTCCCACGCGGAGCGTGGGAACGATCAACGATCAACACAGTTCGGTGTAGGAGCTGCCGAAGGCTGCGATCTTTTGCTTTTCGGAAACTGGCGGAAGGCAGCCGGAGTCGAACCTGCCCGGGAACGGATGCCGTCCCCAACCGGGTTTGAAGCCCGGCCGCGCCACCGGGCGCGATTGCCTTCCTTGAACTCAGTGTGTATCGGCGTGCGCCAGCGCGTTGTCGGGGCGGATCTGGCGGGATTCGCCGAGGCGTCGGGTCATGCCGATGCGGTCGAAGTATTCGAGGTACTGAATACTGCGTTTGCGTCCCAAGCCTAGCGCATCGCGGAAGGTTGTCACCTGGACCTGCGGATTTTCCTTGGCCAGTTGCAACAGCACCGCGGCCATTTGCCTGAGCACGGTGTCGCTGATGAACAGGTCGCGCACCACTTGATGCATCAACCCCAGGCGCGCCAGTTTGCGCAACAGCAGGCGCACCACGGCATCGTCCTGGGCGAGCGCTTTCGCCACATCGCGTACCCACGGCGGATCGAATCCAGCGTTTGCAAACAACGGTTGCATCTGCTTCCACAGGGTTTCGTCTTCGGTATTCAGGCGCACCTGATGATCGGGCAGATGCAGCCATGGGCCGCTGGCGGTGATCGCGCCGGCCTCGCGCAATTCATCGAGCAAACTGGCAAACGTCGAACGTTCCAGCGGCAGCGCACTGAAGCGTCTCAGGCGATCACGATCCGGACCCATCTGATCGGGCTCCAGTTCATGAAACTTCGCCAGTTGTTCCAGCAAGGTGAATTTCAGCTGCCCCCAGCGTTGCACGTTGAACAGCACCGGCCCTTGGCGGGTGTTGATCAGGCGCACATTCTCAGGCAGTGACCAGGTTGCGCGCGGCCGATTGAATTGGCGTTCCAGCCGTTGCGGGTCGAGGCCGCCGGCACTGTGATCAAGCAACGCTGGCAACACCTGCTCAAAACTTTCGCTGTCAGCCAACGCCTGCAACTGCGCCAGCCGCTCAAGGCTGCGGCGCTGTCGGGCCGGGGCAAACGGATCCAGTACGCGCCCACCGCCAAGGGTGCGCTGAGCGCTGGAATCACGCAGGATCAGCCGATCGCCCCTCACCGCATGCACCGGCGCGTTGATCAGCAGTTGCGCGAACATGCGCTCGCCAGCACTCAGCCGTGATCCTTCGAGCAGCGCCACCCGCGCGATCACGTCCTGTGTGCCGAGGTGCACATGCACCGGATGAAAATGCTCGAAAGTCCGTTCGCCCGGCAGCAATCGAAATTCGATATCCACGCGCTGAGTCGGGGCGTGCAACCACTCCGACAACAGCCATTGCCCGCGATGGATCTGCGCCAGCTCAAGGCGTTCGCCGCTCAAATTCAGCGCCACCCGCTGCCCAGCGAAGGCTTGCTCGGCAGCCTGATTCTGTGCGTGCAATCCACGCACTTTCACCGATTTTCCGATTGGCCCGAGCGTGAGTTTATCGCCCACCGAAACCTCGCCCGACAGCGCGGTGCCGGTCACCACAATCCCCGCGCCGGCCACGCTGAACGCACGATCAATGGCCAGGCGAAAACCACCCTCGCGGCTGCGCTCCTGCACTTCACGCTGCGTGTGCAACAACGTCTCACGCAGCTCATCAACGCCCTGCCCGGTCACGCTCGACACAATCACAACCGGCGCCTCGGCAAACGGCCCGGCCTCCAGCAGATCGAGAATCTGCCGCTGCACCTCCTCCACCCTGCCCGTCTCGACCCGGTCGCATTTGCTGATCGCCACCAAGGCGCGGGGAATCCCGAGCAATTCGACAATCGCCAGATGCTCGCGGGTTTGCGGCATCACGCCGTCATCCGCCGCGACCACCAGCAACACCAGATCGATGCCTTGCGCCCCAGCGAGCATGTTGTGGGTGAATTTCTCGTGACCGGGCACGTCGATAAACCCGGTCAGCCCCGCGCCCGTTTCCAGTTCGGCGTAGAGATAGCCAAGGTCGATGGTCATCCCGCGTTCACGTTCCTGCGGGCGGCGGTCGCCGGTTTGCCCGGTCAGGGCTTGCAGCAGCGATGTCTTGCCGTGGTCGATGTGCCCTGCCGTGCCGACAATCACTGCTCAACCTGCAACTGCGGCAATTGCGCCAGCCACGCCGGTTCATCGTCGAGTTGGCGCAGATCGAGCCACAGCGCATCGTCGTCGATACGACCAAGCACCGGGATCGGTAATGCACGTAGCGCCGCTTCCAGATCAAGCAGAAAACGACCGCGTAAACGCTTGGAGACTTGCGGGCGCATGCACAACGCCGCACTCGGCAAGCGTGCCACCGGTTGGCTGCCGCTGCCGATCATGCCCAAGGCCTCAACTGCACTGACTTGCCAGCTTTCGCCCAGCAGTTCAGCCACAAAGGGCTGTACCCGTGAAGCCTGCGCGAAGATGTCAGCCTGCGGGCGAGTCAGCAACCGCAAACTCGGCAGACGCTCAGCGAGTCGGTCCGGATCGCGATACAAACCGAGCACCGCTTCCAACGCCGCCAAAGTCAGTTTGTCCACGCGCAACGCGCGTTTCAGTGGATTCTTCTTGATCTTCGCAATCAGTTCTTTACGCCCGACGATCAATCCGGCCTGCGGTCCGCCAAGCAATTTGTCACCGCTGAAGGTGACGATGTCCGCGCCATCCAGCAATGCCTGGCGCACTGTTGGCTCGGCCGGCAAACCCCAGCGAGTCAAATCAAGCAGACTGCCGCTGCCCAGATCCTCCAGCAACGGCAAGCCATGCCGATGCGCCAATTCGGCCAACTCGGCGGTGGGCACCCGAGCGGTAAACCCTTCGATGCTGTAGTTGCTCGCATGCACACGCATGATCAATCCGCTACGTGGACTGATCGCCGCTTCATAGTCGCGAGCGTGGGTCCGATTGGTCGTGCCGACCTCATGCAGGCGCACGCCGGCGCGGGCCATGATGTCGGGGATGCGAAAGGCGCCGCCGATTTCGATCAGCTCACCGCGCGAGATAATGCCCTCCTTGCGCGCGCCGAGACTGTTGAGCGTCAGCAGCACAGCGGCGGCATTGTTGTTGACCACGGTGACGGCTTCGGCGCCGGTGAGTTCGCGGATCAGGCCTTCGATCAGATCATCGCGATCACCGCGTTTGCCGCTGGCCAGATCGAATTCGAGGTTGAGCGGATAACGCGCGGCCATTTGCACGGCGTCGATGGCTTCGTCCGGCAACAAGGCGCGGCCAAGGTTGGTGTGCAGGACGGTGCCGGTGAGGTTGAACACCCGCCGAACGTTGCTGCGTTGTTGCTGCGCCAGGCGTTCGCCGACGCGGCCGGCGAGCACTTCGGGGCTGATTTCAACGGCTGACAAATGCCCGCTCAACACGCCTGGACGCAGTTCATCGAGCAACTCACGCAAACTCGCCAGTAGCGACTCACGCCCGTGACGTTCTAGCAACGGCACGCACGCCGGGTGACGCAACAAACCATCAATGGAAGGTAACCGCAGGGACATCAGCCACTCCTGGAGACAGATCACTGAGCCACGCAGTGAAAAACAAGAGTGTAGACGCTGTGGTCACTCGTCTCCCGGAGCCAGCAACAGATTCGGTGCCAGACGCTGATAACCATCCTGCGCCAGACGCATGTCCAGCAGCAGACTGCTCAAATCAGCCGACAGCGCCTCGGCGTCGGCATCGTTTTCCAGATACACCAGTTTCAGATAACTGTTGCAGCCCGGACAGACCTCCGCCCTGATCGGCGCCTGATTGGCGGCATGGCGATCATCCTCAAGGCTGAAATAATCCAGACCTTTGCTCGACTCGCAGTACACGCACTTGACCCGCACCACATGCCATTCGCAGGCACACAGCGAACACACCAGATAACGCAAACCGTTGTGTTTGCCACGATGGCGGATGACCCCGGCCATGGCAGGCGAACCGCAGGCCGGGCATTGGCTGAGACTGTCGCCGGGTTTCAGTTGCAGATTCGGTGCGCTGAGCAACCAATGGCTCCACGCCGTTTGCAGCGCCGCGCCGAGAAACGGCACCAGTTGCGCCGGCACCATCGAATATTGACCACTGACCAACGCCACGCCCCACGAACGCAACTGTCCGGAACTGGCGACCCGCAGCGTCGTCAGCGCATCAACCACGGCGGGTTGCTCATCAGGGACATAACGTTGCAACAGAGCATCGAGATACGCCTGCCACGCGTCTTCGCGGATCAGCGTATCGGCGGCGAACGGCGGCAAACCATGCTGCTGACACACCTCGATCCGTTGCTGATCAAACGGCGCTACAAGCGGTGGATCATCGAACACCTGCTGCTGCACCCGACACAATCCGGCAATCAAGCGCAGATACTCGGCCAGCGCATGCCCCTCGGCCAGTTGCTCCAGCCGATCAGCACGCAGCGAAAACAGATTATGCGGCGGCAGATGCAAAAACGGCGGCGAACTCGCCGCCGCTTCGATTTCCCCAGGTTCCAGAATGGTTGGCAAAAGTCAGCCCTTTTTGGTGATCGGTCGCTCCGGCACGTCCGGGTTGCGTTCATCGCGGGTGATGTCGCGATACCACAGTTCATGGTGTTTCTTCGCCCAGGCGCGGCTGACCCAGCCGTGCATCATCGCGTCCACCGAGCCCTTGATCCACAGCCCGGCGTAGATGTGAATGATGATGCTCAGCACCAGCACAAACCCGGCCAGCGCATGCAGGAGCATCGCCCAGCGAATCACGCTGATGCCGAAATACGCACTGAAATAGGCGCGCCAGATCACCAGCCCGGTAAACAACAAACCGAGCATGCACAGCAGTAAAGTCCAGAACAGCATCTTCTGCCCGGCGTTGTACTTGCCTACCGGCGGCACGCTTTCTTCATCGTTGACCAACACCCGATCGATGCGGCGCATCCATTTCCAGTCATTGTCGATAAAGAAATTCGCACGCCAGAAACGAAACACCAGGCCGAGGAACAACACAAACATCGCCACACCCATGAACGGATGCAAAATCCGCGTCCACGGCCCGCCGCCGAACAGGTTGCTCAGCCAGAACAGCGACGGATGAAACAACGCCAGCCCGGACAGCCCGGCCATGAAAAACAGGATCGCCACCAGCCAGTGATTGGTGCGCTGGTTGGCGGTGTAACGCAGGATCGTCTTGTTGCTCATGGCCGCTCCTCCCCGCGTGGATCGAAGGTGTGCACCGCCGGATCGACGACATGCACCGAGGTATCGGGTGGCGTTGGATGCTCATCTTCTTCGACGCGATTCGGGCCGATGCGCACGTAATGGAAGAACCCGGCCAGCACCGCCGCGCCCATGGCCAACAGGCCCAAAGGTTTGCTGATGCCTTTCCACAGACCGACCAACGGACTGATCGCTGGATCCTGCGGTAAACCCGCATAGATTTTCGGCGTGTCCGCATGGTGCAGCACATACATCACGTGCGTGCCGCCAACACCGGCCGGGTCATACAGACCGGCATTCTCGAAACCACGGCTTTTCAGATCGACGATGCGCTCGGCAGCGTGTTCCTTCATGTCTTCCTTGGTGCCGAAGACGATGGCGCCGGTCGGGCAGGTTTTCACGCAGGCCGGCTCCAGGCCTACCGCCACGCGATCCGAACACAAGGTGCATTTGTAGGCCTTGTGATCTTTCTGCGAAATGCGCGGAATGTTGAACGGGCATCCGGTGATGCAATAGCCGCAACCGATGCAGTGATCCTGATCGAAATCGACGATGCCGTTGGCGTGCTTGATGATCGCGCCGGGGCTCGGGCACGCCGCCAGACAACCGGGTTCGGCGCAGTGCATGCAGCCGTCCTTGCGGATCAGCCATTCGAGGTTGCCGGCGTCGGTTTCGTGCTCGGTGAAGCGCATCAACGTCCAGGTTTCAGCGCTCAAGTCCTGCGGATTGTCGTAGGTGCCGTGATTGTGACCGACCTCGTCGCGCAGCTCGTTCCATTCCGAGCACGCGACCTGGCAGGCCTTGCAGCCGATGCACTTGGTGGTGTCGATCAGCTTGGCCACTTCTTCCTGATTCCTCACCGACGGTGGCACAGTGGTGGTGGCCGAGCGGGCAATAATGTCTTGGCTGGCCATTTAGAGTTTCTCCACGTTGACCAGGAATGACTTGGATTCCGGGGTCTGTGTATTGCCATCGCCGAGGAACGGCACCAGGGTGTTGGTCAGGTAACCGTGACGCGTCAGGCCGGTAAAACCCCAATGCAACGGAATGCCGATCTGATGCACGACCTGGCCGTTGACCTGCAGCGGCCGGATCCTTTTCGTCACCACCGCCACCGCTTCGATAAAGCCGCGTTTGCAACTGACCCGCACGCGATCGCCGGCAGCGATGCCCTTCTCTTTCGCCAGCACTTCGCCGATTTCCACGAACTGCTCGGGTTGAGCAATCGCGTTCAACTTGCAGTGCTTGCTCCAGAAGTGGAAATGCTCGGTCAGCCGGTAACTGGTGCCGGCGTACGGGAAGTCCTTGGCCTCGCCGAGGGTTTCCCAGACCGAATCGAAGATCCGCGCCGCCGGGTTGCTGGTGGCTTTCTTGTTTTGCGGGTGCAACGGGTTGATGCCGATCGGCGTTTCGAACGGCTCGTAGTGCTCGGGGAATGGCCCTTCGTTCATCTTGTCGACGGCGAAGAACCGCGCGACGCCCTCGGGGTTCATGATGAACGGATTCATCCCGGCCTCTGGCGGCACGTCGGCCTTGTAGTCCGGGACGTCGGTGCCGCCCCAAGCCTTGCCGTTCCACCACACCAGACGTTTTTTCGGATCCCACGGCTTGCCGGCGACATCCGCCGAAGCACGGTTGTAGAGAATCCGCCGGTTGGCCGGCCAGGCCCACGCCCAGCCCAAATGCTGGTGCATGCCGTAAGGATCGCTGTTGTCGCGGCGCGCCATCTGGTTGCCAGCCTCGGTCCAGCTACCGGCAAAGATCCAGCAACCCGACGCGGTGCTGCCGTCATCCTTGAGCAAGCCAAAGCCTGCCAGTTGCGAGCCAGCCTTGACCGCGACGCCGGTGGCATCGGTGAAATCCGCCACGGCGCTACCGTTGATTTCCTTGGCCAGTTCCTCCGGCGAAGGTTCGTCGGGGATCTTGTATGGCCACGTCAGTTTCAACAGCGGATCGGCGAATTTGCCACCCTCGGCCTGATAACGCTTGCGCAGGCGCAGGAACAGTTCGGCCATGATGCGAATGTCGGTCTGCGCTTCGCCCGGGCCATCGGCGCCTTTCCAGTGCCATTGCAGCCAGCGGCTGCTGTTGACCAGCGAGCCGTCCTCTTCGGCGAAACAAGTGGTGGGCAGGCGAATGACTTCGGTGTGGATTTCGTCGCTTTTCACATCGTTGTACGGCCCGACGTTGTGCCAGAACTCCGAGGTTTCGGTGGCCAGCGGATCCATCACCACCAGCCACTTCAACTTCGCCAATGCGCCCATCACGCGGTTTTTGTCCGGCAACGCGGCAATCGGGTTGAAGCCTTGGCAGAAGTAGCCGTTGACCTTGCCCTGGCTCATCAGGTCGAACATCTTCAAAACGTCGTAGTTGGGGATGTCGAGTTTTGGCAAATGGTCGTAGCACCAATTGTTCTCGAGCGTGGCGTTGGCGCCGTACCACGACTTCATCAGGCTGACGTGGAATTTGCTGTAGTTCTGCCAGTAGGACAATTGCCCCGGTCTGAGCGGAACCTGCGTGCGCTTGTGGATGAACTGACCGTAGTCCTGCTCGCTGTCGCTGGCCAATGTCAGATAGCCCGGCAGCGCATTTGAGAGCAAGCCGAGGTCGGTCAGCCCCTGAATATTGGAGTGTCCGCGCAAGGCATTGACCCCGCCACCCGGCATGCCGACGTTGCCCAGCAGCAGTTGCACCATCGCCGCGCTACGAATGATCTGCGCACCGATCGAGTGCTGCGTCCAGCCGAGGGCGTAGAGAATCGTCATGGTCTTGCCCGGAATCGAGCAGGTGGCGATTTCGTCCCAGATTTTCTGCATGGCGTCGACCGGCATGCCGCAGATCTGGCTCGCGAGGTCGATGGTGTAGCGGCTGTAATGCTGCTTCATCAATTGATAGACGCAGCGCGGGTGTTGCAGCGTCGGGTCGACTTTGGCAAAGCCGTCGTCGCCCATCTCGTAGCCCCAGCCGGACTTGTCGGTGTAGCTGCGCTTGGCGACGTCGTAGCCGCTGAAGATGCCGTCTTCGAAGCCATAGCCTTCTCTGACGATGAACGACACGTCGGTGTAATTGCGCACGTACTCGTGCTGGATCTTGTCCTCGGTCAGCAGGTAATTGATCAGCCCGCCCATGAAGGCGATGTCGGTGCCGGTGCGGATCGGCGCGTAATAGTCGGCCACGGACGCGGTACGGGTAAAACGCGGATCGACCACAATCAGCCGCGCAGCGTTGTGCGCTTTGGCTTCGGTCACCCATTTGAAGCCGCACGGATGCGCTTCTGCTGCGTTGCCACCCATCACCAGGATCAGATTCGCGTTGGCGATATCGGTCCAGGTATTGGTCATGGCACCACGGCCGTACGTCGGGGCAAGACTTGCCACCGTCGGGCCGTGTCAGACACGCGCCTGGTTATCGAACCCCAGCATGCCGAGGCTGCGAATCACCTTTTGGGTGATGTAACCGGCTTCGTTGGACGCTGCCGACGCGGCGAGGAACCCGGTGCTCAGCCAGCGATTCACCGTTTGCCCGTTGGCATTCTGTTCGATGAAGTTGGCGTCACGGTCGGTTTTCATCAGGTCGACAATGCGATCGAGCGCTTCGTCCCAACTGATCCGCGTCCATTCACTGCTGCCCGGTTTGCGCGTTTGCGGGTAGAGCAAACGGCCGGGGCTGTGAATGAAGTCGAGCAGGCCGGCGCCTTTCGGGCAGAGGGTGCCGCGGTTGACCGGATGGTCGGCGTCGCCCTCGATGTGAATGATGCTCTGCGCTACGTTCTTCGCTCCATCGCCCTGGCTGTACATGATCAACCCGCAGCCGACCGAGCAATACGGACAGGTGTTGCGGGTTTCATGGGTGTGGGCAAGCTTGAAGTGGCGCACCTGCTCGGCGAAGGCCAGCGTTGGGGCCATGCCCAACGCGCCCAGGCTCGAGCCTGCAAGGCCGATACCGGCGACCTTGAAGAACTGACGACGGCTGAGATCCATCGTGCACTCCTGATCAGGTGGAACCCGGTACTTGTGCCGGGTTTTGTCTGGACAAACACGGTTGCGGCAAACGTCTGCCGACCTTTTCACTGTAGACAATGACCACACGATCTGTGTGAAAACCGACCGTCGGAGGCTGTAGAGCCTTTGTAGGAGCTGCCGAAGGCTGCGATCTTTTGACTTTGCTTGTAAAAAACAAGATCAAAAGATCGCAGCCTTCGGCAGCTCCTACAGGGTTTGAGGGTTTATCATGGCCGGCAGAATCAACCCGCCTTCACGAGACCGCGCATGACTTTCGATTTTGATCAGGTATTCGACCGCCACGACACCGGCAGCACCAAATGGAGCCGCTATTCGGCCGATGTGTTGCCGATGTGGGTCGCTGATATGGATTTCGCCGCGCCACCGGTGATCATCGAGGCGTTGCAACAGCGCCTGCTGCACCCGCTGGTGGGTTACAGCGTCGCTCAGGACAACCTGCGCGAGGCCATCGTCGCCGACCTATGGGCCAAGTTTGCCTGGCAGGTCAAACCGCAAGAGCTGATCTTCCTGCCGGGCGTCGAGTCCGGTTTCAACATGGCTTTGAAAGCACTGGTGCAGCCGCAACAGAACGTCGTCGTGCAGGTGCCGAATTACCCGCCGCTACGCCATGCACCGGGGCATTGGGGCTTGAACAAGGTCGAGCTGGAGTTCGACGCGCAGGCAGACGGCACCTACTTGACCCCGCTGGAGGTGCTGCGTGAATCGCTGAACGGCGGCGGCGCGCTGTTGCTGAGCAACCCGCACAACCCGATCGGCAAAGTATTCGGCCGTGAAGAACTGCAAGCCGTGGCGGATATCTGCGTGGCGCAGGACGCATGGATCATCTCCGACGAGATCCATGCCGAGCTGTGCTTCGACGGTCGCGTGCACATTCCGACCGCCTCGCTCAGCGCGGAAATCGCCCAACGTACCATCACACTGATGTCGGCGAGCAAGGCCTACAACATCGCCGGTCTGAAGACCTCGTTCATGATCATCCAGGACGCCGCCCTGCGCGAACGCGTCAACCACGCCCGTTGCGGCATGGTCGACAGCGTCAATCCGCTGGGCATGGAAGCGACGCGCGTGGCCTACAGTGAAGGCGCGCCGTGGCTGGCCGAGCTGAAAACCTATCTGCAAGGCAACCGTGACTGGCTGGTTGAAGCCGTGCGCAGCCGCTTGCCGGGCGTAACCATCAATGTGCCGCAGGGCACGTACCTTGCGTGGCTTGATTGCTCGGCGCTGGAGCTGGCCAACCCGCAGCAGTTCTTCCTCGAACAGGGCAAGATCGGCCTCAGCGCCGGCCTCGACTTCGGCGATCAGCACCAGCAATTCGTGCGCCTGAACTTCGGCTGCCCGCGCTCGCTGCTCGAAGAAGGCATCAGCCGCATGGAGCGCGCTCTGACTCCCCGCTAACACCTTTCCCCTGTAGGAGCTGCCGCAGGCTGCGATCTTTTGATCTTGTTTTTTAAGATCAAGATCAAGATCAAAAGATCGCAGCCTGCGGCAGCTCCTACATGAGGGGCGGAAATCCGATCGAACTCACGGCAAAAAATCCGGGTCAACCACCCATACCTGCCCTGAGACCTCGGAGACCCGCGATGACCGACTATCCAAAACCGCCCTTCCCTACACAAGCCCAGGCCGTGCCCGGTTCGCAACGCAAGATGGAGCCCTATCCCGATTGCGGCGAGCAAAGCTATGTCGGCTCCGGTCGGCTGGCCGGCAAGATTGCCCTGATCACCGGCGCCGACAGCGGTATCGGCCGCGCCGTGGCGATAGCCTTTGCCCGTGAAGGTGCCGACGTTGCCGTCGCCTATCTGAATGAACACGAAGACGCCAAGGAAACCGCGCGCTGGGTCGAACAGGCCGGTCGCCAGTGTTTACTGCTGCCCGGTGACATCGCACAGAAAGCCCATTGCCAGGCGTTGGTCGACAAGACGGTCGAGCGTTTCGGACGCATCGACGTGCTGGTCAACAACGCCGCGTTCCAGATGACCCACGAGACCTTCGAGGAAATCCCCGACGAGGAGTGGGTGATGACTTTCGACGTCAACATCACGGCGATTTTCCGGCTGTGCCAGGCCGCGATCAAACACATGCGCGCCGGGGCGTCGATCATCAACACCAGTTCGATCAACTCGGACATGCCCAAGCCGTCCCTGCTCGCCTACGCTACCACCAAAGGCGCCATCGCCAATTTCACCGGCGGCCTCGCGCAGATGCTCGGGCCGCGAGAGATCCGCGTGAACTGCGTCGCGCCGGGGCCGATCTGGACGCCTTTGATCGTCTCGACCATGCCCGACGAGGAAGTACAGAACTTCGGCGCACAAACCCCGCTCGGCCGCCCCGGACAACCGGTGGAAGTGGCACCGATCTACGTGCTGCTGGCCTCGGATGAAGCGAGCTACATCACTGGCCAGCGCTATGGCGTGACCGGCGGTAAGCCGATGCTGTGAGTAATCGAACTGTAGGAGCTGCCGCAGGCTGCGATCTTTTGATGTGGATGCTAAAAACAAGGTCAAAGGATCGCAGCCTGCGGCAGCTCCTACAGGGGCGGCGTCAGAAGCGAAAGGGTCTCTGCAGGCGGCCGTCATTAATCACTGAGGGCGGCACATCATGAGCTTTGTCGTGTGGGTGGCGGTCCTCGGCGCGGTGCTGCTGACCCTTGCACTGACCTCCTCGTACCTGCGCTGGATGCCCGTGACCACCTCGGCAGTCTGCCTGCTGCTGGGCATCGGCATCGGCCCCAGTGGTCTCGACTTGCTCGAATTGCCCTTGCAGGACGCTTCGCTGTGGATGGAGCACCTGACAGAAGTCGCCGTGCTGTTTTCGCTGTTTGTCTGCGGACTGAAGTTGCGCCTGCCCTTGCGCGACAAGCGCTGGCGGATCGCTTTCGGGCTGGCGGGGCCGGTGATGGTGCTGACCATCGCCGGGGTTTGCCTGTTGCTGCACTGGGCGTTGCAGTTGCCGTGGGGGCCGTCGCTGTTGATCGGGGCGATGTTGGCGCCGACCGATCCGGTACTCGCGGCGCTGGTCCAGGTCAATGATGCTCGGGATGTCGACAGCGTGCGTTTCGGCCTGTCCGGCGAGGCCGGGCTGAACGATGGCATCGCCTTCCCGTTCGTCATCCTCGGGCTGTTGCTGATTCATGGCGAAGGCAGTGCTGCCGAATGGCAGGGCTGGGTCTTGCGCAGCTTATTGTGGGCGGTGCCTGCCGGCTTGCTCACCGGTTACTGGATGGGTCGAGGCATTGGCCGGGTGACGCTGTCGCTGCGCATTCGCAATGACGACAGCACGCTGAGCCCGAATGATTATCTGGCGTTATCGCTGATCGCCCTGGCTTACGTCGTCGCCGATGCGATCGGCGGCTACGGCTTTTTGTCGGTGTTTGCCGCCGGCCTGGGCCTGCGCCAGGTCGAAGTGAAATCCACCGGCGCCAGCCAACCGCCCGCCGAACACCTGGTGCAGCCAGTGGTCGGGCATCAGAACATCGAGCCGCAGCATGCCGTGCATGGCAACACCGAGCAGATGGAGAGCAGTCAGGTGGCGGCCGGCATCATGATGGGCGATATGTTGTCGTTCGGCGGTCTGGTCGAGCGCGCAATGGAAGTGTTTCTGGTGACCCTGCTCGGCGTGGTACTGATCGCGCATTGGGATTGGCGCGCGCTGTTGGTCGGCGGTGTGTTGTTCTGCCTGATTCGCCCGGCGTGTGTCGCGCTGATGCCGTGGGGAACCCTGCTCGACCGCCGCCAACGCGGGATGATCGGCTGGTTCGGCATTCGCGGGATCGGCAGCCTGTTCTATCTGTTCTACGCCTTGAACCATGGCTTGAGCGACACGCTGGCGACGGTGTGCACGGACCTCACGTTGTCGGTGGTGGCGTTGAGCATTTTGCTGCATGGCATCAGCACTCAGCCGATCCTCGCTCGCTACGAACAACACAAGCAGCGAAAAAACTGATTTTTATCGCGAAATTTTCTGGAGAAATTCATCGAATTTTCTTTTCAAAAAAAATGGATCGCGGCGTAACTCCCGACAGTCACAAGCATAACCCCCGCTGGATCGATTCGGTGGGGCCCGGCAGGTTCGGTTCCCCTGCGGCTTCATGCCTATGAAAAGGAATCCCGAAAAGTAAGGTTACGGTCATGAAAGAATGCTCGACTCCTGCGCAAATCAAAGCCTGCAGAGCACTGGCTCTGGAACGCAATCGCCAATTGTTCGAAAACGCCCATGCCCTCAACCGTGCGGCCAACGAAATGCTTGAAACAGACAATCTGGACTTCGAGCAATTCGAGCGTTATCGAGCCATGCGCAAACGAGCCGATCTGATGTTTGAAGATGCCATCGACCATCTGTGTGTGCTCAACGAAGATTTCCCGCCGATCCCGATGTCCTCGCACAACTCGGTACAGTTGCGTCGACAGCTGGAAACCACGGCGTAATGATTCAGCTAAAGAAAAAGCCCGGCGCTGGTATGGCCGGGCTTTTTCTTTGCCTGTCGATCAGCCCCCGGGGTTAGTCACCTGGATGAACACTGAGTAACTGCCCAACATCATCCAGAACGCCGCAAAAATCCATGGGGTACGCACTGAGAACAGCAGCGACTTGCGATAACCCTTGTGGCTCGACTCCATCTCACTGAACAGCGGCGACTCGTCATACGCCAAACCCATGAGCGGCTCACTGTGCAGCAAATGACTCTGTTTGAAATGCCAGTGATCGATGATGTCGTACGCCGCGCGAATGCCCGGCCAGGCGTTCAACGAGCTGAGCAACCCGAGCAGCGCCAGAAAAGGTGGCACCACGAGGGTGAACAACTTGCCCCATTCCGGGTTGAGATTGGCCATGCACGAGGCGAAGGCAATCACCAGAAACGATTGCGCCGCCAGGTAAGCGTCAGTGCGATTGGCCAGAATGCTGGTTTCGTACTGGATCTCCCGACGATAGAAATCCAGCCTTTCCTTGGGTGAACCGAACATCTTGGCGTCGTGTTCGGTGAGGTTTTCTTCAGCGGTCGGCTGGGTCAGTATGCGAGACAAAAGACGCACGCTCCGTGGCAGGTAAACCGTTTAGAAGCCCCCCGTTGCGCACTAGTTCAGGCGGATTTGCCGCGTTTTGTCATTTCATCGACTGGGCAATGATCTCCACCAGATTCAATTGAGTGAAGGGTTTTGGCAGTCGTGGCAACTGCGCAGCGAAGCCTTCAAGGCGTTCGGCGTAACCGGTGGCGAGGATGATCGGCAGATCGGGTTTCAACAGACGCACGGAATGCGCCAGTTGCGCGCCGCTCATCTGCGGCATGGCCATGTCGGTGATCATCAAATCGATGATTTCGTTCTGCTCGAGCAGTTTCAGCGCCTGTGCGCCAGACGTGGCGCTGACGACCCGATGGCCGAGGTCTTCGAGCAGCAGGCTGGTGCTGGTCAAGACCAGCGAGTCGTCATCCACCACCAAAACGCTGAGTCTGGGCACCGAAATCGGCTCGATCGCGGGATACAAGGGTTTCACCGTTGCGCCCGCGACGGCCACCGGCAGCCAGAGTTCGGCGTGGGTGCCGCGGCCTTTTTCGCTCTTGAGCACAAAACGCCCGCCGAGTTGCTCGATGAACCCGTGCACCATCGACAACCCCAGCCCGGTGCCTTTGCCCAGGCCCTTGGTGGTGAAAAACGGGTCTCTGGCCGACGCCAGCGTGTGCTCGTCCATGCCCTCGCCACTGTCGATCAGGCTCAAGCACACATAGCGCCCGGCCGTCAGCGTTGCCTGGCTTTGCTCAAGTACCACTTGCGGTTGCGCGGTGATCAATACGCTGCCGCCGTCGGGCATGGCATCGCGGGCGTTGGTCGCCAGATTGAGAATGGCCAGTTCCAGTTGATTGGTATCGGCGAGCACCGCTTCCAGATCCTCGGGAAATTGCGTTTCGATCCGGATCCCCGGCCCCATCGAACTGCGCAGAAGGCCCATGATGCCTTGCACCAGTTGCGCAATATTCACCGATTCGGTCTTGAGTTCCTGGCGACGCGCGAACGCCAGCATGCGCTGGGTCAGCGACACGCCACGCAGCGCCCCTTGGGTAGCGTTTTCGAGCAGACGGCCGAGCTTTGGATCGTCGCCCGTGCGCTTTTGCAGAATCTCCAGATTGCCCAGAATCACCGTCAGCAGATTGTTGAAGTCATGGGCGATGCCGCCGCTGAGCTGACCGATGGCCTGCATCTTTTGCGCCTGGAACAACGCCTCGCGGGTTTTCTCCAGCGCCTCTTGTGCCTGATGGGCCTCGGTCACGTCACGGGTGATCTTGGCGAAACCGAGCAACGTGCCGGTGTCACCGCGAATCGCATCGACCACCACGTGGGCGAGAAAGCGTGTGCCGTCCTTGCGTACCCGCCAACTGCGGTTTTCGAAGCGACCCTCACGGGTGGCTATCTCCAGCGCGCGTGCCGGCTCACCGATCTCGCGGTCTTCGGGGGTGTAGAAAATCGAGAAATGCTGGCCGATGATTTCTTCCGGCAAATAACCTTTGATGCGTTGTGCGCCCTGGTTCCAGTTACTCACCCGACCTTCCGGGCTGAGCATGTAGATCGCGTAATCGGTCACGCCCTGCACCAGCAGGCGGAACTGCTGTTCGCTTTGCTTGAGGGTTTCTTCGGCCATCTTGCGGTCGGTCAGATCACGGGTGATCTTGGCGAAACCGAGCAACTGGCCATTCGGGTCGATGATCGGATCAATCACCACGTGCGACCAGAAGTTGGTGCCGTCCTTGCGTACCCGCCAGCCTTCGCCTTCGAAACGGCCCTCGCGGATCGCCGTATCGAGCGCGCGTTGCGGCAGCCCGGCGGCGCGATCGTCAGCGGTATAGAAACGTGAAAAATGCTCGCCGAGGATTTCCGCTTCTTCGTAACCCTTGAAGCGTTTGGCGCCCGAGTTCCAGCTGGTGATGATGCCGCCGGGGTCGATCATGTAGATCGCATAGTCGACGACCGCATCGATCAACAGCCTGAAACGCATTTCCTCGATCGCCGCGGCCTTGTTCTTTTCAATCATCACATTCACCGCACACAGTTATGTGCTGGAGTATGCGTCAATCCGCCAAATTGAAAAGCGTCCGCCTCGTTTTTGATTGACCACCAGCGCGGCAGCAGTTGCTGGATCCGACTCTCGGCAAAGCGATCGTCGATCAACATCACCACGCCACGATCTTCGCGCGTGCGGATCACCCGGCCGGCGGCCTGCACCACTTTCTGTACACCGGGATACAGGTAGGTGTAGTCATAGCCGGCGCCGAAGATCGCCGCCATGCGCCGTTTCAACTGTTCATTGACCGGATTGAGTTGTGCCAGCCCCAGCGTGGCAATGAATGCGCCGATCAGCCGTGCGCCGGGCAAGTCGATGCCTTCGCCGAACGCTCCGCCCAATACGGCAAACCCGACGCCCTGACTTTGCGTGGTGAACTGGTCGAGAAACGCCTGCCGCTGCCCTTCGAGCATGCCGCGCGATTGCTGCCACAAGGTGATGTGCGGGTGCCGTTCGGCGAGCAGCGTTGCGACTTGTTGCAGATAGTCGAAGCTGCTGAAGAACGCCAGGTAATTGCCCGAACGCTCAGCGAATTGCCTGGCGATCAGCTCGACTATCGGCTCCAGCGACGCCTGACGGTGATTGAAGCGCGTCGAAATCCGGCTGATCACCTGCACCTGCAACTGCGCCGCGCTGAACGGCGATTCGACGTCGATCCACACCGTATCGGCCGGCGTGCCAAGCAAGTCGGCGTAATAGTTACGCGGGCTCAGCGTCGCGGAAAACAGCACGCTGCTGCGCGCCGCCTTCAGGCGCGGGCCAATAAACGCCGCAGGCACGACGTTGCGCAGGCACAGTTGCGACAGCGGGCGCTTGCGGTCGAGGTCGCGTTTGCTGATATCGAACAGGTAATGCTCATCGAACAACTCCGCGACCCGGGCAAACTGCAGCAGCTCGAAATAGAAGCTTTGCAATGCGCTGTCGAGTCCCTGCGGATGGTCATTCAGGTAATCGCCGATGGCCGCGCAACACAGCGAGATTGCTTGCAGCAGTTTCTCCGGCGCCTTGTCGTAGGCCTGATACGCAGCCAGTTGCGGGGCATGCAGCGCGTTCCATTCACGGTTGAGGCGTTGCAGGGATTTCTTCAGCGCTTCGGGCGCGGTTTTGCGCACCGCACCGAGGGCGAACTGGTCGAGACTGGCGCTGTACATCTGCCGCCCGCGCTCGACGAGGTTGTGCGCCTCATCGGCGAGCACCGCGACTTTCCACTGATTGAGCTGCGCCAGACCGAACAGCAGCGCACTGAAATCGAAGTAATAGTTGTAGTCGGCGACCACCACGTCAGCCCAACGGGCCATTTCCTGGCTCAGGTAATACGGACACACCGCATGCTGCGTGGCGACGGCGCGCATGGCGGCCTGATCGAGCAGATTGACCCGGCTGGCCGCCTCACGAGCGGCCGGCAAGCGATCGTAGAAACCTTGCGCCAACGGGCAGGATTCGCCATGGCACGCTTTGTCCGGATGTTCGCAGGCCTTGTCCCGGGCGACCATTTCCAAGACCCGCAAAGGCAAGTTCGCCGATTGCTCGAACAGTACCTGACTGGCGTCCAGCGCCAGTTTGCGCCCCGGCGTCTTGGCGGTCAGGAAGAACACTTTGTCCAGCTGCTGCGGCGCCAGCGCCTTGAGCATCGGAAACAAGGTGCCGAGGGTTTTTCCGATGCCGGTCGGCGCCTGGGCCATCAGGCAACGCCCGGTGCTGATCGCCTTGAACACCGATTCCGCCAGATGCCGTTGCCCCGGACGAAACTCTGCGTGAGGAAAGCGCAGTTGCTGCGCCGCGAGATTACGCGCCTGGCGATGAGCCATTTCCTCTTCGGCCCAGTGCAGGAACAAGCCACACTGTTGCTCGAAAAACGCTTGCAGGGCCTCAGCGCTGAACGCTTCGACCAGACAGGTTTCCTTTTCGCTGACGATGTCGAAATACACCAGCGCCAGATTGATCTGCTGCAGATCGAGCTTGCGGCACATCAGCCAGCCGTAGATTTTCGCTTGCGCCCAGTGCAACTGACGGTGATTGGCCGGTTGCTTGCTCAGGTCGCCGCGGTAGGTTTTGACTTCTTCCAGACAGTTTTGCCCAGGATCGTAGCCGTCCGCCCTGCCCTTGATCTTCAACTGGCGAAACTCGCCCTCAAGGGCCACCTCGCTTTGGTATTTGTCGTTGCGCCGTGAGGCCACGGTGCGGTGGCCGGCGATGCCTTCGAGTGCCGTCGGCGACGGGGTGAAACGCAGGTCGAGGTCGCCGGTCTTGGCGGTGAACTCACACAGCGCCCGCACCGCAATGCTGTAGCTCACGCGCTCTGCTCCGCCCATTGCACGTAACACACAGCCACCGGCATCTGGTGTTCGTGGCAGAACTCCAGCCAGCGCAATTGGTTGTCCTGCAAGCGGTCGCCGGGGCCTTTGACTTCAATCATCCGATAGGTTTTGGCTTGCGGCCAGAACTGGATCAGGTCCGGCATGCCGGCGCGGTTGGCCTTGATGTCGAGCAACAAACGCTGGAACCAGTGCTTGAGGTGTTCAGCCGGCAGGCAGGCCAACGCCTGCTCCAGCAGCGGTTCACTGAGTGCGCCCCAGAACACGAATGGCGACTGAATGCCCCATTTCTCGGCAAACCGCTGGCGAATGGTCGAGGCGTAGCGGCCATCGTCGAGTTCATCGAGGCAGGCCTGGAACAGCGCAGCGCGACGTGGCTGGAAATCTTCATTGAGCAAATCGACCGGCCCGCGCTGGAACGGATGAAAGAATGCCCCCGGCAACGGCGCAAAGATCGCCGGCCAGCACAACAGGCCAAACAAGGAGTTGATCAGGCTGTTTTCCACGTAATGCACCGGGCCGTCGTCGTCATGCAGATGCGCCTGCACGTAAAACTCCACCGACAACCCAGGATCGCTGCGCAGCAATTGCAAATCGAGGCGCTCGACCGGTTTTGCCGCTGTGCGCTTGAGTGGCGGTCCACCGAGTTTGCGCCGCAAGCGCGGCATTATTCGCTGCAAGCCTTGCTGTTCGGCGGCACTTTCAGGCGCCTGTTCGGCCAGCGTACCGAGTTGCAGGCCAAGGGCGTATTCGCCGCAGCGTTCCAGCACGCGAATCATGCGCAATCGCGCGCCGGGGTAGGCGCATTCGCGGTAGATGCTCAAGGCCAGCGCAAACTCGCTGATGCGCTCGCAATACTGGCCGATCTGGAACAACACCTTGCCACGTCGACGTTGCAGCCACGGGTTATCGAAATGCACGGCGCTGACTTGCTCGACGATGCTGTCCAGCGGTTCACCGGCCTCGAAGCGCAACTGGCAGTTGTGCAGGAACAGGCAGGCGTCGACGTCTTCACGGCTGCGCAGGCCGCGCGAATCAGCGCAGAACTCGACTTTCTCGTAGGTAAAGATGCCCAGATCAGCGAGGACGAACTCCGACCAATCCTGATAAAGGTTGCCGAAGAACATCAGGCGCAGGCGATCACACAGGTCCATGATGGTCAGGCTGAATAGCCGCTCGGTCAGCTGCGGCGCCCAATCGCGCAGGCTGCGGGCGTCGCTGAACTGTTCGGCGAGCAGCGGCAGCCAATCGTCCTTGCGCCCCTTGGGTTGCTCGATGAATTCGCTGAATGCCTGGAGGATTTCGGCCTTGAGCAATACATCGAACAGTTCGGCCACTGCCAGCGGCGCGCATTCGTCGAGCCAGCCATGAGCCAGCAACGATTGTGCGGCGTGGGCGATGTCGCCGATTTCAGGGTAATTGAGCTTGCCGGCGCGAAAGTGCACGCCCTTGCGCATCACCATGCGCACCAAAAGGCCTTGCGAGGCTTTGGGCAACGCCTTGAAGTCGCGGATGAAGCCGTGCTCGGTTTCGCTCATCACGTCGGCATAGCGCAATTCAAGCCAATCAAGCACTTGCCGGAAGTTGTTGAGGTAATAGAACGGATCGTCGAGGGGATTGGCAGTCACGGGAATTCAGGGCCATGGCGAGCGAGTACTGGTTATGCGTACAGATACCAGTTCAGCCCTGCCCGGTGCAAACGGAAAAGGATCAATGGCATTTTTTAACCGGGTAATCGAACTTTTCCCGGCTGAGTGGCACCAACCGCGTTAGAGAACCGACAATGCTCGGGATCACATCGCATGAGGAATTAGAGGTGGGTATGAATATCAACAAACTGGGCATTCCCTTGGTAGTCGCCGCGCTGCTGGTGCTGGGCGGTTGCTCGACCCAGACGGTGGTGACCTTGCAGAACGGCACCCAGTATTTGACCAAGGACATGCCGAAGACCAAAACCAAGGACGGCTTCTATGAGTTCGAAGATATTTCCGGTGCCAAAGTGAAAGTCCGCTCCGACGAAGTGGCCACCGTGCGCAAAGAAGACTGACTCCGCTTCTGTAGGAACTGCCGAAGGCTGCGATCTTTTGATCTTAAAACACAAGATCAACAGATCGCAGCCTTCGGCAGCTCCTACAGGTTATTCGAAGGCGGGCATGCCTGGCAGGCTGTTGTCGCAGCGCATGTAGGTGCCGCCACGACGAGCCACTTCACCCTGTAGACGCTGGCAACGTTCAAGGTCCTGTTGGGCCATGCGGTCGATGCTCAGGTTGCCGGTGGTTTGCGGCTGCTTGCCATCGCCCAGACGCAGGGTCACGAAGGGCTGTTCGGGCTGGATCTGAAAGCGGCTTTTCTCTTCAACCGGTTCAACCACTTCGGTTTTGGCTGGCGCCGGCAATTGTTCGTTGGTGACGCCGTAACGGCTCAGTATCGAGCTTTGAGGCAGGTCGGCCCAGGCATTGGCTGACAACAGTGCCAGCCCCAGCGTACCGACATACCCCTTGAAACCTTTCACGTGTGAATCTCCTGTACTCAATAACGGCTAGCTATAGAACGTGCGCGCACGTGCTGGCTTTAGGCCGTATCCGTTGTTTTCGCAAGGGTTTGAGTCAGGGAGTGGCTATCGAGTCACTTTAAATACCTTGTGGCGAGGGGGCTTGCCCCCGTTGGACTGCGAAGCAGGCCCCTATTGTCTGAAATGGAACGGGCCCGCTTATCCTCCCGACGGGAGCAAGCCCCCTCGCCACAGGTATTGGTCAGCACATCAATATCAGGCGATGACGATGCCGTCGGCACTCAGACTATTCAGCGCCACACCGACCAGCGTCACCGAATCATTGCCAAACGTCAGCACCGTATCGTGGCCGACCGTGGCGGCATGCGCGCGGAAGTCATCCGTGGGTAACACACCCTGCACGCCAAGGAAGATCAGTTTGTCATTCGCGGTGTAACCGACCACCCGATCCTGGCCGAATGCGCCGTTGAACAGGAACGTATCCGCCCCGCCACCCGACTCCATCAGGTCATTGCCGGCACCGCCGACAAACACATCGTTACCCGTGCTGCCGATCAAGTGATCGTTACCGTCGAGGCCGAACAGCCAATCGCCACCGGCATGCGCCTTGAGCGTATCGGCACCGCTGCCACCCTTCACGCTCGACTCGTACGCCGTGACATTGTTGCCGACCTTCAAGCCGCTGGCGGTGACGCTGTGAATCACGTCGTCCTTGAACAGACCCCAGAGGAGCCCCGGCTCCTTGGTGACGATGCTGCCGATGTCGCGGGTGATGCTGATCCCGCCGCTGGCGTCGCGGATGTACAGATTGCCGGCGCCGTCGTTGGCGAAGTCGAACTTGCTCACCGCCTGCTGCAAGTCGAGGGTATTGCTGCCCTGCCCGCCCAGGATGATGTTGTAGCCGCCGCTGTCACGGAAGGTGTCGTTGCCGGCGCGGCCTTCCAGATAGTCGTTGCCGCTGCCGCCCTGGATCAGATCGTTGCCGTCGCTGCCGATGATGAACGTGCTGCCCTTGTGGGTTTCGGCGTTGCGGTTGAGATCCTGCACCCAGGTATTGGCGCGCGCCGGATCGGACAGGTTGGCGACGATGATCGTCGAGTCGCGGCTGGTCAGGTCGTAGAACTTCGAGTCGAGCACGCGGGTCATGCCGTCGCCATAACCGGTGGGCAGGTGTGAAATCCACGTCGGAATGTTGAGGATCGAGTACGGCAGCAGATTCCACGCGGTCGAGGCGTAGTGATCGTTGAAGCTGACGATGTTGTCAGTGGTCGAGGCATGCGGCGCGTCGTGCACGCCGACCGAGGCGCCGGTGAAGGTCGAGCCGTCGAGGGCACGAAACACCGGATCGTTTTCATAGCCGACGTTGAGCACTTTGTCGGTGCCGCTCTGGGTTGGCGACGCGTAGGCAATGTAGTTGGCGTCGGTGAAGAACCCACCCCACTTGCCGCCGCTCAGGTCGGCCATGCTGTTGACGGCCAGGCCGCCGAGGCTGTGGCCGCTGACCAGGATGTCCTTGCCGGTGAGGCCGTTGGCCTTGGCGAAGGCCATCACGTCATTGAGCAGATTGCCGAACGCCTCGCCGACGTAGTTTTTCGCGTAGTCCTTGGGACCGAAGGCCGCGAGCAGATCGTTGATCACGTCGCCGATCGAGTCGCCAATGAGGATTTCTCGTGGGCCGCTGGTGCCGCGAAAGGCAATGCCGAGTTCGGTGAGATGGCCTTGGGCGTCGTACTTGCCGAGGATTTCCACCTGAGCGCTGGTGTAGCCGGCCTTCTCGCCGAAAAAGGTTCCGCGCGCATCGGTCTTGCCGTCATAGCCCAGTTGCGAGGCAGTGATCGGCGTCCAGCCGGCCGCTTTTACCGCATCGAGAGCGAGTTTTTCCGAATCGGGATTCCATGGAATGCCGGGAATCACGCCTTGCGAATCGGTGCCGCCAATCAGCGCGGTGACCAGTGTGGCTGGCAGGCCGATGCCGAAACCGTTGTGCTGATAACCGGCGGCAAAGCCGTTATCGAGGTTGTGATAGGAATACAGCGTGATCGCCATGGCATCGCTGAACAGCGCCTTGGAATCCGCCGTACCGAAGTTCTTGTAGTCATACACACCCATTGCTATTGCCTCTCTCTTTGTTGGAATTGTTCAGAGATAGCTCACAGCCAGGGCGCCCCTCACAGAGCGCTCCGGAGCATTTCAAACACCACATGCAAATCCCCTGTAGGAGCTGTCGAGTGCAACGAGGCTGCGATCTGTTGATCTTTAAAAACACATCAAAAGATCGCAGCCTGCGGCAGCTCCTACAGGGGCTGTTGGGGTCAGGCGAAAACAAACGACGAATCAAATCCCCTGTAGGAGCTGTCGAGTGCAACGAGGCTGCGATCTGTTGATCTTTAAAAACACAATCAAAAGATCGCAGCCTGCGGCAGCTCCTACAGGGCTGTTGTGGTTAGGCGAAAACGAACGATGAATCCGACAGGTTAGCCACTCCCACCCCGATCAGGGTCACGGCATAGTCGCCAATCTTCAGCACGGTATCGCCGCCGGTCTGCGCCACATGCTGCTTGTAGTCGTAGCCCTGCCCCGCGCCTTCGACGCCCATGAACACCAGCTTGTCGCTGCCCTGATAGCCATTGATCGCATCGAAGCCAAACGCGCCGCTGAACAGGAACGTGTTGTTGCCACCAATCGCCGTCATCACGTCGTTACCGGCGCCGCCAACGAAGGTCACGTGGCCCTTGTCGCTGATCAGCTTGTCATCGCCACCGAGACCGAACAGCCAGTCGCCATCAGCCGTCGCATGCAACGCGTTGCCGTAGCCATCACCGCTCAGCGAATGGTTGTACTGCGTCAGCTCATTGCCATTGGTCAGCCCTTTGGCCGTCACACCCCAGGTGATTTCCTTGCTGCCCCACCACGAACCCGACTCCTTGCTCACCAGCGCGCCGATGTCGCGGGTCATGCTGATGCCACCGTAGGCGTCGCGCACATACAGCGTGCCGTCGCCGTCATTGGCGAAGCTGAAGTTCTGCAATGGCTTCTGCAGCTCGAAGGTGTTGTGGCCCTGGCCACCGAGGAGGATGTTGAAACCGCCGTCATCGCGGAAACGGTCATCGCCCGCGCGACCTTCAAGGAAGTCGTTGCCCGCGCCACCCTTGAGCCAATCGTTGCTGTCGGTGCCGATGATGAAGGTGCTGCCGGTGTGCGGCTCGCCACTGCGGCCGAGATCCTCGACCCAGGTCTTGCCACGGGACGACGCTTCCAGGTTGGAGACGATGATCGTCGAGTCCTTGCCGGTGAGGTTGTAGAACTTCGAATCGATCACCCGATTCAGGCCATCGGCATAGCCCAGCGAGCCGTGCGCCGACCAGCTCAGCGGATTGACGATGCTGAACGGCACGAGGTTCTGTGCGGTGGACGCGTAATTGTCGTTGAAGTTGACGATGTTGTCGGTAGTCGAATCATGCGGCTTGTCGTGCTTGCCCATCGACGCGGTGCTGAACGTGGTGCCATCAAGCACACGAAACACCGGGTCGTTCTCGTAACCGATGTTCAGCACGTTGTTGCCGGTGCTGCTCTGGGTTGGCGAAGCGAACGCGATGTAGTTGGCGTCCTTGAAGAAACCACCCCAGTTGCTGCCACTCAGTTCGGCCACGCTGTTGACCCCGAGCCCGCCGAGGCTGTGGCCGCTGATCAACACGTCCTTGGCAGCAATGCCGTTGGCAATGGCAAACGCGGCGACGGCCTTGAGCAGATTGTCGAAGGCGTTTTTCGCGTAGTCACTGGCGTAATCCGACGGCCCGATCGCCGCCAGCAAGTTGTTTTTCATGTCGCCAAAGGTATCGCTGTAACTCAGCCCACCGGTGCCACGAAAGGCCACGCCGATGCCGATCAACTTGCCGGCAGCGTCGTATTTGCCCAGCACCTCGGCTTCGGCGCTGGTGAAGCCGTCCTTCTCACCGAAGAACGTGCCCTGCGGCCCGACCTTGCCTTGGTAAGCCAGCGCGGTCGCAGCCACCGGTGCCCAGCCCGTGGCCGGCAAAGGCTGGCCGGTTGGCGTGTAGGCATACAGCGTCAGTGCGATGGCGTCGCTGTACAGCGCTTTGCCATCGGCATTTTTGTAATCGAACAATCCCATGTTGTGCTCTCTCTTCCTTTTAAAAAACGGCAGTTCCGTGGGGAACTGCCGGCGCTGCCTAGAACTGCCAGTCGAGCGTCAGGCCCACACCATGGTCCTTCTCGTTCGAGCCGATCAGCCCGTTGTAATCAAGGTTGACCCGCACATCGCGGTTGAGCGCCAGACCTGCGCGCACGCCGACCACGGCGGCGTCGCGATCCATCGACACGCTCTGCACGGTGAACGCGCTGTTGCCATTGGCAAACGCCAGATGACTGTCAGCGTCGACATCGCTCAGGTTGTGCTGCCAGCCCAGGCTCGCACCCAGCTCCAGTTGATGCTGGTCCGACAGGGCAAAACTGCGCTTGGCGCGTACGCCGAGTGTCGACAACAGCACATCGCGGTTGTCTTCGCCACCTTTCAGCGCGGCGGCATCACCTTTTTCGGTGAAGCTCTCGGTGTTCAGGTGCACGTAGGACAGGTTGGCGAACGGCTCAAGGTTCATCGGTTGCAAGCCCAGATCGTAAGCGGCTTCGGTGAACAATTGCGCGGTGGTCGCGTCGCGTTTGGTCTTCTGCTTGCCGCTGACATCAGCGAATTGCAGATCACGTTTCGCGTCGATGCGGTGCCAGCTATAAGCGCCGCCAACGGTCAGGCGCAGGGCATCGATCTGATGTCCCAGATACGCACCCAAGTGGTAGCTATCAACCGAGGCCGACGAATGCGTGCCGCTGCCCATGCTCAACGAACTGTCGCTATAACCAGTAACGAAACCCAGCCGGGTATCTTCAGCAATCAAGCCATCGACACCGGCCAGCAAACCACCGATGGAGCTGGTCGAATCGGCGTATTTATTGCCGCCATCGCTGGTGCCCCACGAACCCAATACCTTGACCCAGGCATTGCTGCGATCGTCAGTCGGTGCATCGGCGTTGAACAGATCACGCTCGCGCAGACGTTCGCCGACTGCCTCACGCAGGTAACGACTGTCGTTGATCAACAGCGTGCCGATCGCCGGATGAATCTCACCGGACAACTGCTGGAAGGCTTGTTGCGCCGTGGCCGCATTGGGCGACAGCAGCAGGGTTTCGAACAACGCATTGCCCGCGCCGAGACGCTCGGCAGCCGCACCGACCGCACGCTGGTTAGGCGTCAGACCGACACTGGCGAACGATGCACCGTTGCGCCCGACCTCCAATTGCACACCACTGGCCGAGTACGCCAGGGTGCCGCCAAGGAACGCGTAATTGGGCAGCACCTGACCGAATTGGCCGTCGATACCGCCTGCCGCTTGCAGGATATTGAACTGCGTACCGAGCAGGCTTTTCACTTCGGTGGTGGTCAGCAGCGTCGGGCTGTTTTCCAGCGACAGACTGACCGTGGCACCGTCAATCAACGCTTTGCCACCGGCGACAATCTTGTCGCTGGCGGTTGGCGAGACTTCTACCGCGTAGGTCGAACCCGGTTCGAAGGTCACGTCCCCGGCAACATTCAGCGTGCCGATGGAATTACCCGGCGCAACCGTACCGCCGCTTTTTACCGACAACGCGCCGATGCGGCCATTACCGCCGAGGATGCCGCTGTCATTGACCGTGACCGCCGAGGTCAGCGAACCGTTGATTGCCAGGCGACCCTGATTGACCAGCGTCGGGCCGTTGTAGCTGTTGTTGCCGGTCATCACCAGCGTGCCGATGCCTTGCTTGGTCAAACCGCCATGGCCGGAGATGTCGTTGCGCCAGGTGTCGAGGCCGCAGGTGATGTCATTGCACACGCGCTCGGTCGGTTTGCCTTGATCGATGATCGCGCCAATGCCGGGCAAATCAGCAACAAACTGGCCGGAACCGTAGGCGCCCTGAATGCGGAATTCCTCGGGAATGTCCTTCTCGGTGACAAACATCGCCGGGCCATCGATGCCCTTGCGCAGGTTGATCATGCCCCAGCCGTACAAGGCGTCGATACCCGGTGCGCCGAGGTCGGTGGCGGTGGTACGCAACACCGTGGCGACCTGATCGCCGGTCATGTATGGGAAGCGTTCCATCAACACCGCCATGGAGCCAGCGACGTGTGGCGCGGCCATCGAGGTGCCGTTGTAATTTTTGTAGCCGGTGGTCAGGTTATCGGCGTTGGTGCCTTCGATGATCGAGCTGAAGATTTTCGTGCCCGGCGCCGAGACGCAGAAGCTCGCGGTGTAACCGCATCGCGAGGAGAACGTGCTCATGATGTACGGGTTGGCGCTGGCCAGATCCGGGTTCTTCTGCAACGCGGCGACGGTGATCCAGTTCGGCGCGATCTCAGGCACAAAGTAGCCGAGGCCGGCGATGGCATCCGGGTTATTGAGGTTGTAGTCGTTGCCGGCGGCGAAGATTGTCACGATACCGCTGCGAGCGGCGGCGATAGCGCCGTCATAAGCGCCACCGGGTTTGGTCCCGAGCAAGGTGCGGATTTCGTTGAACTGCAATTGGGCGTCGTTGACAGTGAAATGCGGGTAAGCCGGATCGCGGCCGCCGAGGTCGAAGCGGTCAGTGATGCCGATGCCCCAGCTGTTGTTGATGATCCGTGCGCCACTGGCAATCAGCGCATCCCAACCGGCCTTGTACACCGCGCCATCGTTACCGCGCACGATGCCGTCCTCCGGGCCCGGATCACCGTTGTCGGCGCTGATGATCTGCGCACCGAACGCGACGCCATGCATCGGCCCACCATCGCGACTGCCGGCGGCGATGCCACCGACGTGAGTACCGTGGGCGCCGAGCTTGCCGTCGGAGCCGACCGAGGGCGAGCCGTCATAACGGAAGGCGTCGCCGGCCTTCACCGGAATGTACGGGTCGGTGTATTCGCGGATACCGCTGGTGACCAGGGTGATGACTTTATTGCTGCCGGAAAACTCCGGGTGCGCGGCATACACCGGCTGATCGAAGATGCCCAGTTTCACGCCCTTGCCGGTGTAGCCCGCCGCGTAGGCGTGATCGGCACCGATGGCGCCCAGGCCCCAATCGGCCTGAAACTCGTTGCTGCGCCAACTTGAAGGATCACCGTTGCGCCCGTTTTCCACATAGCCAGCGGCATGTGCCGTGCCGATAGCGCACAGTACGGCGAACGTCAGGGTTTTGAGGGCAAAACGGCCACCCGTTTGCGCGGGGGTATTGTTGTTATTCATCCAGCGACCTTCCTTAGTGATGTTGCGAAAAATCCGTGTATCCAATTCATCCCCACATAACCTGTAGGAGCTGCCGCAGGCTGCGATCTTTTGCCTTTGATCCATCAAGGGCCAGATCAAAAGATCGCAGCCTGCGGCAGCTCCTACAGGGGGGGGTAAGGGGTTAGAACTGCCAGTTCAGGCTCAAGCCGACGCCATGCAGCTTCTCGCGATTGGCCAGTTGTCCGTTGTAATCGAGGTTCACCCGTACGTCCTTGCTCAGGGCCAGGCTGGCTTGTACGCCAACCAGCGCGGCGTCGCGCACCAGTGCCGAACTCTCGACGCGGTACGGCGTACCGCCGCTGGCGAAGCGCAGGTGTTGTTCGGCATCGATATCGCTCAAGCTGTGCTGCCAGCCGAGGTGGCCGCTGACGTCGAGTGACTGCCGGTTCGACAAATTGAAAGTCTTGACCGCACGCACGCCGAGGGTGCTCAACACCGCGTCGCGTTGATCGCCAGAACTTTTCAATGCGGCAGCGTCGCCCTTCTCGGTAAACCCTTCTGTGTCGACATGCACATAGGCCAGATTGGCGAACGGCTCCAGCGCCAACGGTTGCAGCTGCAGTCGATAAGCCGCCTCACCGAACACTTGCGTGGTCGCGGCATCGACCTTGGCTTTCTGCTTGGCGCTGACCTCGCCGTATTGCAGATCGCGTTTCACATCCGCGCGATGCCAGCTGTAGGCCGCGCCGGTACTCAAGCGCCAGGCACCACTTTCGTGACCGGCGTAGGCACCGAGGTGGTAGCTGTCGACCTTGGCCGAAGAGTGCGTGCCCGACCCCATGCTCAACGAGCTGTCGCTGTAACCCGTGACCAGACCGATGCGTGTCTGCTCATCGAGCGCGCCGTCGACACCGGCCAGCAAGCCACCGAGCGAAGTGCTGTAACCCGCCGTGTCATGACCCGAATCGGTAGTGCCCCACGCGCCGAGGGCTTTGATCCAGCCGTTGTTTTGCGCAGCGTTGGCATCGTGCAGACGCTCGCCGACCGCATCACGCAACTGACGACTGTCGTTGATCAGCATCGTCCCCATGGCCGGGTAGATCTCACCGCTCAGTTGCTGGAACGCTTGTCGTGCCGATGTGGCTGAGGGCGACAACAACAGGCTTTCATAGACCGAATTGCCGGCACCGAGGCTTTCGACGGCCGCGCCTGCCGAGCGTTGATTCGGCGTCAGGCCAACGCTGGCGAATGACCTCGTGTTGCGCTTGATATTCAGTTGAATACCGTTGGCGGCGTAGTCGAGGCTGCCGCCGATAAACAGGTAATTCGGCAGCACGGCGCCGAACCGGCCCTGAATCCCGCTGGCCGCTTGCAAGATGTCGTATTGGTGACCGAGCAGGCTTTGCACTTCGACGGTGCTCAGCAGCGTCGGGCTGTTTTCCAGCGACAGGCTTACGGTGGCGCCACTGATGGTCGCTGCGCCGCCGGCGACAATACGGTCGCTGCTGGTCGGCGACAGTTCCACCGCGTAGGTCGAACCCGGCGCGAAGGTCACGTCGCCGGCCACATTCAAAGTGCCGATGGAATTACCCGGCGCCACGCGCGCGCCGCTGTTGGCGAGCAATGCGCCAATCCGCCCGGAGCCGCCGAGGGTGCCGCTGTCGTTGACGGTCACTGCCGAGGCCAGCGAACCATTGACCGTCAGCAGACCGCCATTGACCGTGGTCGGGCCGCGATAGCTGTTCTCCCCTGTCAGCAACAATTGGCCGTCACCGGACTTGATCAGGCTGCCTTGATAAACCCGCGTGGCGGCCGCGGCATCACGAGCCATGCCGACCGCATAGTCGGTCTGATCCTGCTGGCTGGCGCTGGCCGGAATACCGTTTTGCCAACCGTTGGCCAGCAGGGTTTGCTGCCAGGCGCTGTGCTCGGCGAGGTCTTCGCGCTGGCGCTGGATCAGCGCCTTGTCGGAGATGTCATTGCTCCAGACATCGCTCTGCCCGGCCGGCAGATTGGCGTCGAACGCGCCGAGCAGTTGCCCCGGCCCGCGCATCGCCCGATTGAGGTTGGCCACGCCCCAACCGACCTGCCCGTTCGGCGCATCGGTCACCGAGCCATCCAGTTGCGTGGCGGTGGTCAGCAGGGTTTCCAGCGCTTGCTGGTTGTTCATGTACGGGTAGCGTTCCATCACCAGCGCCAAGGCGCCGGTCGCGTGCGGTGCCGACATCGAGGTGCCGGACTTGACCGAGTAACCGCCGCCGGGGATGGTGCTGTCGATCTTCGCTCCCGGCGTGGTGATGCACCAATACTTGGCGATGCCACACTGGTTGTACTTCTGCTGATTGCTTTGATCGAGCCCGGACACCGCGAGCCAATGCCCTTCGAGATCCGGCTGAAAATACGGCAGCGCCGAGCGCACGCTAGCGTTCGGGTACCCACTGTTGCCGGCGCTGAACACATTGATCACGCCGCGCTGCGAGGACACCTCGGCTGCGGCATCGAGCCAGGTGTCCTGGTTCCAGTGCTGGGCGTAGGCAGCATGCAGATCGGCGAGAGTTCGATAGCTGACGTCCGGCGGCTGGCTGCCCCAGCTGTTGTTGATCGCACGTACACCGGCATCGGCCAAGGCGTTGTAGACCGCTTTGAAATAGCGCGGATCGGGCTTGGGACCGAACAGGAAGCTGTCGTTCTTGTTGGTGTTGCCGACGTAGATTTGCGCGTTGTAGGCGACGCCGTGCATACCGCTGCCATCACGCGATGCACCCATGGTGCCGACCACGTGAGTGCCGTGTGAATCGTTGTTGGGGTTGAGCGTGCCGTCGACGTTGAACAGCGAACCATCGACGTAAGTGCCCTTGGCCAACACCGGGTGATAGCGGTCGGCCGCGAACTCGGGATGGGCGGCATCGAATCCGGAGTCGAGGGCGCCGATTTTCACGCCTTTACCGGTGATGCCCGCCGCGTAAGCCTGATCGGCCTGCATACGACCGAGGCCCCAGTCACGGAGGAATTCGGCGCTGCGCCAACTGCCCGGATCGCCGGGTTTGCCGGTTTCCAGGTATTGCGCCTGGGCCTGGGTTGTCGAAATCACAAGCAGCAGGGTACCGACCGAGATCGGCTTGATGCGTACGTCCATGTTCACCACTCACTTTCTTATTGTTGTGCAGGTTCTGACTCATGCCGCGAACATCAAAAGATCGCAGCCTGCGGCAGCGCCTGCAGGGATGTGTTGTGCTACTCAAACCTCATCGTTGAAACCGTCATGCAGGAGCTGCCGAAGGCTGCGATCTGTTGATCTTGCTTTGCATAGATCACAGCCATCAGGAGGTCGCTGTCATTGGGTTTTCGGCACCTGGCCAAACGCTTCGTCCACTCGGGCAAGGTCCTGTTCGCTCAAGGTTCCGGCGTAGTAATGCAATTTCGTCCAGGCCATCAAATAGTCGTACCGCGCCTGCGCCAGATCGCGGCGGGTAGTGAACAGCTGTTGCTCGGCGTTCAGCGCATCGAGGTTGGTCCGCTCGCCGCCAAGAATGCTCTGCTTGGTCGACACCACCAGCGCTTCGGCCGAGGTCAGCGCTTTCTGGTAAGCGCGCAGTTTATTGACCCCCGACAGGCAGGCACTGAACTGCCGACGCAGTTCGATCAAGGTCTCGCGAGTCTTGCCGTCGAGTTCGTACTCGGCCTGCTCCATGGTGCGGCTGGCCTGACGCGTCGAGGCCGAAACCCCACCACCGGCATACAGCGGCACGTTGATTTCAATGCCGATGGTGTTGGTGTCATAACGCTGGTTATAGGTGTTGCCGCTTTCCGACTCGTTCTGCCGCGCCGACGCGTAAGCATTGACCTTCGGCAGGTGCCCGGCTCGATTGCGCTCAACCTCGTAACGCGCCACTTCCACAGCCTGACGCTGCGACGCGAGGTTGGGGTTGTTGCTGATCGCCAGTTCGTGCCAGGTGTCGTAATTGGCCGGTTGCAGGGTGAACGTCTGGAAATCCTGATCCAGCGGCGCCAGATCCGTGATGTCCACCGCCGGCAGACCGACCAGCGCGCCCAGTTCACGCAATGCGGCGTCTTGCTCGTTGCGCGCCTCGATCTCCTCGGCGGTCGCCAGTTCATAGCGCGACTCGGCTTCGAGAATGTCGGTGCGGGTGCCCTCGCCCTGCTTGAACATGTGTTCGTTCTGCTGGAACTGCTGCTCGTAGGCCTTCTTCTTCGCCTGAGCGATGTCGATCTGATCCTGCGCAAACAAGGCCTTGGTGTAGTTGTCCAGCACGCGGACCAACAACTCCTGGCTCTTGCCACGGAAGTTCGCGTCGGCAAACAGCGACTGCGCCACACCCTTGCGATACGCCGCGTAGGCTTCGTAGTCGAGCAGCGGTTGCTGCACGGTCAGGGTCGAGCCGTAACTGCTGTAGTTACGTTCATCGGTACGATTGCGTGCACGCTCATCAAGGGACGTGGCTTTCGACGTGTTACGGCCCTTGTTGTAGTTGTAACCGATTTTCGGCAACAGCCCGGCGCGGCCAATCGCGCGGTTTTCCAGGCCGGCGTCACGCTCCTTGATCGCCCCGAGGAACACCGGGTCATTGCGCAACGCTTGTTCGTAGATATCGAACGGCCCCATGGCCGCCAGTGCACTATTGCCCGCCAGCAGCGCAAGCGCCGCCGTAAGCATCGAAAGCTTATTCATACAGCCGAACATCCTTATTCCTCGGTCAACGCGGAGCCGGCCCGGTCGAGCAGCGGTTTGAACAGATAGTTGAGGAGTGAACGTTCACCGGTGCGCACGAACATTTCTGCCGGCATGCCGGGCTTGATCACCAGACCGTTGAGTTTCTCCATGGCCTGATCGCTGACGCTGCTGCGCAACACGTAGTACGGCACGCCGGTTTTCTCATCGACCATCTGGTCGGCGGAAATCAGGCTGACTTCGCCCGGTACACGCGGGGTTTTGCTTTGGTTGAACGCGGTAAACAGGATATCGACCGGCAAATGCGTGCCGACCTTGTCGATCAGGTTGATCGGCAGGTGCCCTTCCACTTCCAGCCTCGTACCTTGCGGAACGATCTCCAGCAGAGTCTCGCCCTGCCGCACCACCGCGCCTTCGGTGTGCACGCCAAGATTGACCGCGACGCCATCAGCGGTGGCGATGATTTCGCTGTGTTGCAGGTCGAAACCGGCCGAGGTCAGTTGCTCGGACAGGGTGACGCTTTTCAGTTGCGCGTCGGCCAGTTGCGTGCGGACTTCCTTCTGATACTCCTCGCCATGCTGTTGCAGCTTCAGGCGCGATTCGAGGATGCCCTGCTCGACGCGGCCGCTTTCACCGGTGTTTTCCGCCAGTTGCTGCTGCACTTGCGACAGTTGGCGTTGGTATTCCATCAAGCGGTTACGCGGGATGTAGCCGTTGTCGGCCAGCGGTTGCAGGTTGCGCAATTGCTGCTGCAGGGAATCGGCCTGGGCATTCAGATCGGTACGTGCGCGGCGCATCCCCGACAGTTGCGCGGTGGCGCCTTCGATGCTCGCGCGCAATGCCGATTGCTCCCGATAGAACGCTTCGCGACGGCTGCTGAACAGCTGCCGCTGGCCTTCCAGAACCAGTGCCAGGCGCGGATCCGGGTCGGTGCTCAACTGCGCCGGAAACGTCACTTGCTTGAGGTTGTCGCGCTCAGCCTGCCAACGCGCGAGGCTGGCCCAGGCCATGCGGTACTGCGCTTGCAGCGACTGCACGTCGGCGGCGACTTGCGTCTGGTCGAGGCGAAACAGAGGCTGGCCCTGTTTGACGATCTCGCCTTCGCGCACGAGGATCCGGCTGACCACGCCGCTGCTCATCGACTGTACGGCTTTGCGTTTACCCGAGACCACCACGGTGCCCTGCACCGGGATGCCTTGATCGAGTGGCGCCAATGCCGCCCAGGTGAAGAAACTGCCGGCGCCAACGATGGCCAGGATCCAGCCCATGCGCGCGAAAAATTTCGCATCGCGCTCCGGACGCTCGGTGATGTAGGCGTGTTCCATGCTCGCTTCGTTTTCAGTGTTCATGCTGGCGCTGCTCATACACCCGAATTCCTTGTCGTGGGCTGATACTGCCGGCTCATGCTGAGCCCGCCCGGTGCTTGCGCCGGTTTTTCACGTTGTTGTTCCTGCTGGCCGGAAAGCGCCTTGAGCACATCCTGGCTTGGGCCAAACGCCTGCAAACGGCCGTCGTTGAGTACCAGCAACTTGTCCGCCTGAGCCAGTACCGAAGAACGGTGCGTCACCAGCACCACGGTGGTGCCTTGCGCTTTCAATTGCGCAATGGCACTGGCCAACGCGGCTTCGCCGACGGTATCGAGATTGGAATTCGGCTCATCCAGCACCACCAGGCTCGGCTTGCCATACATGGCGCGCGCCAGTGCCACGCGCTGCTTCTGGCCACCGGACAAACCGCTGCCGTCCTCGCCCAGTTGCGTGTCATAACCTTGCGGCAAACGCAGAATCATTTCGTGAACACCGGCCTGTTGCGCCGCAGCGACGACTTTCTGCGCATCGGTTTCGCTGAACCGGGCGATGTTCTCGGCGATGCTGCCGCTGAACAGTTCGATGTCCTGTGGCAGGTAACCGACGTACGGGCCGAGCTGATCGCGGTTCCAGCGGTGAATATCAGCGCCATCCAGACGCACGGTGCCGCCGAGCGCCTGCCAGACACCGACCAGCACCCGCGCCAAGGTCGATTTGCCAGAGCCGGAGGCGCCGAGCACGCCAAGTACTTCGCCCGCCCCCAGATTGAAATTGACCATGTGCAGAGTCGCCGCACGCTGCCCCGGCGGGCCAGCGCTGACTTGTTCGAAAGTGATCTGACCTTTCGGTGACGGCAGCGCCATGGCGTCGTCGCTTGGCGGGAACGCTTGCAACAAGGCGTCGAGACGGCGGTAAGCCAGCTTCGCCCCGCTCCACTGCTTCCACACGGCAATCAACTGATCGATCGGGCTCAGTACGCGGCCCATCAAGATCGACCCGGCGATCATCATCCCGGCGGTCATGTCGCCCTTTATCACCAGCAGAGCGCCGAGGCCGAGCACCAGCGATTGCAGGCACAGACGCAAGGTTTTACTCAGAGAACTGATCACCGCGCCGGTGTCGCTGGCCTGATTCTGCAGGCCAAGGAAACGCGAATGCACCTGGAACCAGCGCTTGCGTAACGAACCGAGCATGCCCATTGCCTGAATGGTTTCGGCGTTGTGCAGATGGCTGGTGGCCAACTGGCTGGATTTTTGCGAGAACCCGGCGGCTTCGCCCAGCGGCTTTTTGGTCATGTATTCGTTCAGGCAAGCCAGCGCGATCAGCAGCAGCGCGCCCGCCGTGGCGAGGACACCGAGCCAGACGTTGAACAGATAGATCACGAACAGATAGACCGGGAACCACGGCGCATCGAAGAACGCGAACAGCGCCGGCCCGGTAACGAATTGACGGATGTGGGTGAGATCGCCCAGCGACTGCCCGGCATTGCCCTCGCCCTTGAACAGATTGCGTTCGAATGCAGCCTGATAGACGCGCAGATTGAAACGACGCTCCAACTGGCTGCCAATACGGATCACGATAAAACTGCGGATCACCTCCAGCAGGCCAATGAAGGCGAAGAAACCAACGACCATCAGCGACAACATCGCCAGGGTGGTTTCATTTTGCGAGGACAGCACCCGGTCATAGACCTGAAGCATGTAGATGGAGGGCACCAGCATCAGCACGTTAATCAGTGCGGTAAAACAGCCGACGCTGATCAGGATGCTTTTATAGTCACCCAAAGCCTTGAATAAGGGAGCGGTGGCTGGGGCCTTCGCCATCTTCATTGATTATTCCTGAAAGAGATCTCTCGCCAATCTTTGGCAAGACTTCAATTAATTGTTCGTGCCTGGCCACAACGCAATTAGCGAACGACCGATTACACTTTCATAACAACTTGCGTTGTTTATTGCGGTGCAGTTGCCATTCACTCGGCGACTTATAACCACATGCTGCTGCCTTATACTGAAACTCTACGGCCAACTTGATCATTACGACTATTGCGCAGTGCGCTCCAGAGTAATCTTCAAGCCCGACTGCAAAGTCGCAAGATAAAACCCATCACGTTGTCGGCTGAAGAACTGGATTCTTGAGCCTTCCTTGCCGGTGATCGACAAGCCATCCGGATCGGGAAACCAGCCAATCGGCGTCTGCTCAAGCCATGCACCGAGGCAGTCGGCGCCTTTGCCCAGGGTCTGATTGACTTGCAACTCGACGACGCAGGTATTCGAGGGTTTGTCCTGCAGCGCCTGTGCTTCAGGCGTGTCATCACGGCCGGACAATGTCGCCTGCCATGAGCCGGCGAATACTGCGGGTTCTTCAAGTCTGAGGCTGCTTGCCATAGTGGTTTCTCCTGAAATCGTGAAGAGCGCCGCCGTCAGCCACGCCATTGTCGTGTAGGTAAAAGCTTTACAGATCATGGGAATATTCGCTCCGGCGCGTAGCCTTGCCTAGAGGATCAGCCGATGCAAGTGAAGAAAGCGGCGCATTACACGCCGCTTTCCACTTCTACATCACGCCACGATGTCGCTGGTCGCCGCCTGGCCAACGGTGCTGACCTGGAAATCAGCCGCGCCGTGCCCGGAGAAGTCCACCGACAGCAGGCTGTTGCCGCCCGACGAAGTCAGCACTGCATCGCCCGCCGCACCGGTGAAGGCGCTGACGAAGTGCAGGCCGGCGCCTTTGGTGATGCCGGTCAGGTCGATTTTGTCCAGACCACTGACGAAATCGAGAATCTGATCGATCGCACCTGGCTTGGAGTCGGAGCTGGCCGCAAACACGAACGTGTCCGAACCCGCGCCGCCCCACAGCTTGTCGGCACCACCGGCGCCGAAGAGGATGTCGTTGCCGGCACCGCCCTTCAGTTCGTTGGCCACGCTGTTGCCGATCAGCAGGTCATTGCCGGAGCCGCCGATGGCGTTCTCGATGATGGCGCCCTTGGCGATGGACACGTTGCCCACCAGGCCGCCAACGTCGGAGAACGAGGCATCATTGAGGTTGATCTTCTGGTTCTGGGTGAAACCCGAGAAGTCCAGAGTATCCTTGCCGCCCGCATCCCACACCGAGAACACCAGCTTGTCGCTAGACGACGAGGCGCTGAGGAAATCCCGCCCGGCATTGGAGTTGAAGCCGTAGGTGGTATCACCGGTACGGGTGTTCATGTTGGCGCCGTAGAGCTTCTGGATGGCAGCGATATCGTCCATCAGCGGGCCGGACGAATAGGCTTCCACCCCGCCCTTGCTGAAGTTCTGGCTGGTGTTGCTCTCGCTCCAGTAACTCATGATGCTGTAACCGCGGGTGTCCTGGCCGTAGGACGCATCGTTGTAAGTCGGGTTGCCATTACCGGCGTTGTAGTCGCCAGGGTGAGCAAGGCCCAGGGAGTGGCCGATTTCGTGGGTCAGGGTCTGACGACCGTAGTTGTTCAGATCCGGGGTCTTGTTCGGCGTGTAGCTGCTGTTGGTCAGGTACCACGAAGTGCCGTCATAACCGGCGCCGGTGCCTGGCAGGTAGGCGAACGCTGCTGCGCCATCCTGGCCACCGCTGTAGTTACCGAAGGTCATGTGGCCGTCACCGCCCGAGGCTTTCTCGGTAAAGGTCACGTTAGCCACGTCGGCCCAGGATTGCATGGCGAGCTTGGCCTGGGCTTGTTGTTGTGCGTTGAACTGACTGAACCCGCTGATCCCGTGCTTGTTCATCGTGCTGGACGATGCCGAGGTCAGGAACGTGTAGGTGAGTTCGATCTTGCCGCTGCCATCCTTGTCCTGGTAGGCAGCGCCGTCGCGCAGCAACTGGGTTGCGGCCTGGTCGACGGAAAAGGAGGGTTTGCCATTGACCGTGAGGTTGCCGCCACGATCGTATTGGTGGCTGAAGCTATCGATCTGGTTAAACGCCGAGCTGGCTGCGGCCAGAGGTTGCGGCGCCGCGGACAGCAAAAAAGCCTGTTCGGCGGTATCAATAGCATTAGCTTTAACTTTCGACATAAACACACTTCCTTGTTTAGCAATGGAACAGTTTTTGTCCGATAGCGACAATCTCTGGCGAGATAGTCCTATCACTCGCCCAATGAAGGCATCGGAAACCTGACACAATTTGAAATCTGACGTAAAGCATTTTTTTGAGATCAAATTGAACTGTTTGGTGGAACTGCCGTAAACAAAGCGCGCGCGGACGAAAGAATGTTTTAAACGGTAGAGAACTGCCTAATTGTCTGACGATTTTCTATTTAATTATTAAATATGGGTAAGTTGTTTTTTGTTAGGCGCGTCTCACTTTGCTGCACTTTAATAGTGCGATGCCAGTGTATTGATATCAGCCACCACCCCACTCAAAACTGTAGGAGCTGACGAGTGCAACGAGGCTGCAATCTTTTGATCTTGCATTTAACGGCAGATCAACAGATCGCAGCCTGCGGCAGCTCCAACGGGGGGTCAGCTGCCGGTGCGGATTTTGTTCCAGACGCGGGTGCGGATCCGGTCGATGTTCAGCGGCATTGCTTCCAGCGCGAACAATTTGCCCATCATTTCCGGACTCGGATAGACCTTGGTGTCGTTCTTGATTGCCGGGTCGATCAGGCTGTCGGCCTGCTCGTTGCCGTTGGCGTAGTGCACGTAGTTGCTGACCCCAGCCATCACGTCCGGGCGCAGCAGGTAGTTCATGAACGCATAACCGGCCTTCTCGTCCGGCGCATCCGCCGGCATCGCCACCATGTCGAACCAGATCGCGGCGCCCTCCTTGGGAATCGCATAACCGATGTCGACGCCATTCTTGGCTTCCTTGGCGCGATTTTCCGCCTGCAGGATGTCACCGGAGAAACCGACGGCCACGCAGATATCGCCGTTGGCCAGGTCGCTGGTGTACTTCGAAGAATGGAAATAGCTGACGTATGGCCGCACTTTCATCAGCAACGCTTCAGCTTTCTTGTAGTCCTCAGGATTTTTGCTGTGCGGCGGCAAGCCCAGATAGTTGAGCGCTGCCGGAAGCAGTTCCGGGCCATTGTCGAGAATCGCCACGCCGCACTTCTGCAGCTTTTCCATGTACTCGGGCTTGAAGATCAAATCCCAGGAGTCCACCGGGGCGTTGTCGCCCAGCACCGCTTTGACTTTGGCGATGTTGTAGCCGATACCGGTGCTGCCCCACAGATACGGGAAACCATGCTCGTTGTTCGGGTCGTTGACCTGCAAGGCCTTGAGCAGCACCGGGTTGAGGTTCTTCCAGTTCGGCAACTGGCTCTTGTCGAGTTTCTTCAGCGCCCCGCCCTGAATCTGCCGGGCCATGAAATGGTTGGACGGAAAGACCACGTCGTAGCCGGATTTGCCGGTCATCAACTTGCCGTCGAGGGTTTCGTTGCTGTCGTAGACGTCATACGTGACGCCGACGCCGGTTTCTTTCTGAAAATTCTTCGTGGTGTCTGGCGCGATGTAATCGGACCAGTTGTACACCTTGACCGTTTCCGCCGCCTGGGCGAGGGAAACGGCAAGCATCAGCGGTGCCAGAGCAAAGGTTTTGCGGATCATGGGGCGATTCCTGTTGAGGTTTTTTTTGTTGGCAGGCAATCAAAGGATCAAGCAATCAGAAAATCAGCACGTAGGTCTTGCGCACGGTCTCCTGGATATCCCAGATACCGAGCGAGTTGGCTGGCAACATCAGTGCGTCGCCACCTTGTATGTGCAGGGTTTCGCCGCCACCGTCCGGGGTGAAGGTGCAGCGCCCGGAAATGAAATGGCAAAATTCCTGGGCGGTGATCTGCCGGCGCCAGCGCCCGGGCGTGCATTCCCAGACGCCGGTTTCGACGCCGTCGTCGCGCTCGACGCTGGTGGTCGAGGCAACCGCGACCGGTTCGCCCAGCGGCACGGCCACCGGATTGGATTCGTCGAGTTTTAATGTCGCGGTGTTCTTGAACTGCGTAATGCTCATGGTCGGACCTGTCTATTCAATAAACGACGTTTAGTGCATGAAACCTTCCATGAAGCTCGCCACCTGGCTGGCAAGCTTGCGCCGCCATGGCGCGGTCGCCGGGTTGGCCAGGGTCTGGTCTTCGTGGACAAAACTTTTGATGATCGCGTTGTAACCGAGCCAGCGGCACGGCTCCGGCTCCCACGCGCGCAGCGCATGAATCCCGCCGTCGGGCAGCACCCATGGCTGCTGAGTGAGTTCGCTGTCGCGCTCCAGAATCAGATCCGCTAAGGTGCGACCGCCGAGATTGCTGGCGCCAACGCCCTCGCCGCCATAACCGCCGGACAACGCAATGCCGTTGGCGCGATCGCAGAGCATGTGCGGCTTGAAGTGCCGGGACATGCCGAGGTTGCCGCCCCAGGCGTGGGTGATCTGCACGTTTTTCAGTTGCGGGAACAGCTCGCCAAACAGATAACGGCGCAGTTCGACTTCATCGCGGGTCAGGTCAAAGTTGTGGCGCAGCTTGCCGGCGAACTGGTAGCCGCCACGGGCGCCGAAGATCAGGCGATTGTCGGCGCTGCGCTGGCCATAGGTGACCTGGCGGCTGAACTCGCTGAACGCTTGCCCGCGATTCAGCCCGATCTCGTCCCAGGTGGCGGCAGATAACGGCTCGGTGGCAACGATCAGGCTTTGCACCGGCAACTGATATCGACCCAGCGGTGGCAAGGTCACCGAATAACCTTCGACCGCCGGCACAATCCAGCGACTGCGCACGCTGGCCTTGGCGGTGCGCAAGCTGCCCGCCTGCCAATGGGTAACCGGGCTGTTTTCGTAGATTTTCACGCCCATGTTCTGCACGGTCCGCGCCAGACCACGCACCAGTTTGGCCGGGTGGATGGTCGCCACGTGCGGCGCATAGATGCCGCCATAAGGCTTGGCCACACGGATCTGGTGCGCCAGTTGCTCAGGGCTGAGCCAGCGGTAATCGTTGTCGGTCAGGCCTTGGGCGTGCAGTTTGCTCAGGTAGTCGCGCAGCGTGGCTTCCTGTTCCGGATAGCGCGCAGCACAGTAAAGAACGCCGCCCTTGCGGTAATCGCAGTCGATGCCTTCGCGCTCAAGGACCACCTCGACTTCATCGGGAATGCTGTGCAGCAGGTCGAACGAGGCGCGACGCTGTTCCGGCGACAGACCGGCCAAAAGCCGATCCTCGCCGAGCAGATTGCCCATCAACCAGCCGCCATTGCGGCCGGAAGCACCGAAGCCGGCGGTTTGCGCCTCGACGATGGCGATATCCAGGCCAGGAGCCAGTTTCTTCAGGTAGTACGCCGTCCACAGCCCGGTGTAACCGGCGCCGATGATCGCCACGTCGACGTCCAGGTCCCGCTCAAGCTCAGGCCGCGCAAGCAACGGCTCATCGAGTTGATCCATCCACAAACTGATAGTGCGCCACGCCGGCATGCAAGACTCCGCCACTGAAAACCTTCGATGGCGTCGATCCTAGTGCGTGAGTTCAGCCGATGTCTTGCGCGCGTGTCCGCAAAGAAATTTGTTTGGCGTAAGCCTTCGGTGACTGGCCGGTGTGCTGACGGAAACAGCTGTAGAACGCTGATAACGAATTGAATCCGGCGGCGAACGCCAGCTCATCGATGCGCAACGGCGGCGCGGCATGGTCCAAAGAACGCAGCAAATGCTGCAGGCGCGCCTGATTGACGTAACGGTAGAAGCTTTGCCCCAGCACCTGATTGAGCAGGTAGGAAATCTGATTGCGACTGTACCCGCACTCCTTCGCCACCCGTTGCAGGTCGAGTTCGGGATCAAGGTAAGGCTGCTGTTTTTCGAAGTACTGCTGCAGATCTTCGGCCATGAAGCTTAACTGGCGTGGCGACAAACCCAGACGACTGACTGCCGGGCGCTGGTTCGCCGCCGTGCTGCCAGTGCTTTGCGTGCGCACCAGCGAAGCATATTCGTTGACGCGCCAGATCAGTCCGTCCTTGACCGTAATCGCTTCGCTGGAACGAAACGACACCAGGCCATCCCCGCCCCGCAGCGTGACTTCGTATTGAATGAACGCAGTGTTGCCGTCGACGCGAATGCGGTCGCAATGCTCGAGCAGTTCGTCGGATTCTCGCGGCATGCTGACGCGCACGTACTCGCGCAACTCATCCAGGCCAAGTACACGGTTCTGGAAGAAATCGTTGTACTGGATGTCCGGGTGATACAGCGCCATCACGCTGTCCAGATCCCGATGCTTCCAGCTCAAGTGGTAGCGCATGACCGTGGCGGCCGTGGCTTCGGTCTGATCGGGGCCGTCGTCGTCGGCGTGCATAAAAGGCTCAGTACAAAAGAATCGAGCTTGCCCAAGTTCGACACCGGCAGCAATGGCTAATCGATAGTGGCCATCTGGCACTCTCGCCAACGAGCGTGACCTACATCAAAAAAATCAAAGCAATCGCCAAATGAACTGAAAATTCTCACAGGAATTTCACACCGGGATGCTACTTTTAATGGCAAGCACCGGTTGAGCCATGAAGGCTCTTCCCACCTAACATGAGCAAACGGAAGCGCTCGATGAAGAAGGCGGGCAACACATGAATAAAGGGTCAAGCAAAGTCACGTTCCCCAACGCTTGCCAGCTGATGCGCTGGCATTTTCATCCCATGGGTTTCGAGGCGACGATGGATGCGCCGGGCAGCATGATTGCCCGCCTGTTCGATCGAGTCAGTGGCGAAACGATGATCGCCATCGCCGGCATACCGTGCGCCACGGTGATGAATGCCGCTGATGTCGAGCGAATTATTGAGGCCGTGGAGGATGAATTGGAGGCTTTTGTACCTCCAGAGTCTTTTAGAAGTTACGCATAAGCTGCTGATTTACAATAAGAAAGCCCGCATTTATGCGGGCTTTTTTGTGACTAGGCGGTGTGTTTTTCCGGTCGATGGTCGGCGAAGAACGCTTTGCCTTTGGCCACCCGGTCCGATGCCCGGGGCATGTTCACGGCTTGGGATTCCTGCGGCTCGACGTACCAGTAGCAGTGACTGACGGCGCGGGTGATACCGACATAGGCCAGGCGCAGAATTTCGTCCTTCTGCGCGGTATCGTAGGGCTCGCTGTCGCCATTTTTGCCCAGCCCGGCCATGCGGTAGACCTGATTCTTGTAAGGCGAACTGGTCAGATGCTGACAATCGCCCAGCAGGAACACAGCATCAGCTTGCAGACCCTTGGCGCTGTGATAAGTCAGTTGCTTGAGGCGGCGGGCGTCATACGGCAAGCTCGAATCAACATTAACTACTGACTGAATATGCTCTTCAATCAATAACTTATCGCTGCTTTTTCGATAGAGCATCAAGATTGAATGACCTTGGTGATAGTGTTCGGCCAAGCGCTGCCCCAAGGCCTGATCATCACGCTGCAGGACGTTGACCGGCTGTAACGGTTTCGGCTCGCCGCTGGCCTTCGCCTTCTTGCCGGGAATCGCCGGTGCTGCGCGAACAATATGCTCGGCCGCATCGATGATGTGTTGATGGCTGCGATAATTGTCACTGAGCATCACGCGCGTGGTACTCGGTGAAGGGAACTCCTTGTTGAATTCCATGAAATACGCCGGCGAACTGCCCCGCCATCCATAGATCGACTGCCAGTCATCACCCACGCACAACAACGACGAACGCTGCGCTCCGCGACCGACGTGCATGGCCGGGCCACGGCTGCGGATTTCCGTGAGGCTGGCGCGGATCCACGAGACTATCTGGGGCGATACATCCTGAAATTCATCGATCATCAGGTGCGAGAGTGGCCGCAGCAACTCATCACTCAACAGCTTGAGATTCTCTGGCGAATGTTCGCTGAACAGCGCGAACATGCGGTTGTAAGTCATCACCGGCGGTTTCTGGTCGAGCAAATGATCTTCGAACGCGCGCCAGAACAGACTCAGCGCTTCAAAGAAAAACCGGTCCGGGTCGTCCTTTGCAAAACTCATGCGCCCGACAGCGTCCGGAACATCCAGCCCAAGGTTCTCGATAAAGCCTGCAGCGGCGACAAAACAATCGAGTAAAGGCGCCGATGCCAACTCGCCTTTGACCTTGTAGTCGAACCCTGGCCCCGCACTGGCATCGCCCGCCAAGGTCGCCAAAACGCGCTTTGATGACTCGTAACTATCCAACCATATCAATGGCTTACGGCAGAAAGCTTGAAACAGGGTGCGCTTTACTGCCCACTCCGCCCGCACTGACAGCTTGGCGTTGGGCCGGCAAACCTGAGGGTTTTCACGTGGGTCGAAGCCAAGCACTACCCAAGCATCGAGACCCGGAATATAGCCGTGGCAATGGAAGGTCGAGCCATTGATATCAAAGGTCTGCCGCTTCGGCTCAATGCCTTTGATTGGCCAGGCACCGGCGCGCAACCACAGATCTTCGATCGCGTCGCACAGCTCTTCGTCGCGCTTCGCTGCCAGCTCGGTCACTGCCATGCGTTTTTGCACGTCAGGATGATCGCGCTCCAGCTCCTTGAGCTGCAAACCGGCGCGCGAAAGCGGTTGAATCAACTGGCGGAAACGCTCGTCCTCGCTGAACAAACGGTGATAGCAGGCGTTCATTTGCTGGCGCTGAGCATCGTTGATACGCAGGTCGAACGGATTGCTATCAACCTCTTCTTCGCCGCCCTGCGGCCGCAGGCTGAGGTTTTCAAATGCCTGCAAACGCTCGAACCCGGGCAGGCTGCGAACCATCGGCAAGATCCGCGAATGAAAGGTTCGCACCAGTTCGCGCGCCTGTTTCAGGCTGAGTGCCTGACCCCAGAGTGCGAACAGTTCGATCAACTTATTGATGAAATCCTTGCGCGACTCGCGGGTGAAGGTCACCACGGTCATTGAGTCCAGCTCGAATCCGAGGTAATGGCTCAGCAGCAGGATGCGCAACACCAGCGTGGTCGATTTGCCGGCGCCAGCGCCAGCGACCACGGAGGTCGACGGCGTATCGCTGAAGATCATCTTCCATTGCGCTGCGCTCGGCTGCGCATGCTCCGGCAGCAAACGCGCGACATCGGCCTTCATGCGTTTTTTCAGCTCGGCCGTCAGCGGCAGGCGCCAATCGTCGAACAGGTGATTGTCGACACTGGGCGGACGATGCTCGGTGTTGCGGCTGTCGCGGATCAGCAGGACTTGCCGGCCCTCTTCCAGACCTTCGAGCTTGCCTTCTTTAAAGCCATATTCGACGCCAGCGGTGTGCCCGCTGCGAAAGCCATCAGCCTGACCGTGCAGCCACGATGCACGGTGCTGTGCACGCAATCGGGTCAAGCCGTGGCCGAAAAAGCGCGCGGCCAGACGTTTGAACCATGGCATCTCGGCCAGGGGGCGAAGTTCGGGAGGAAGATCGGGGGTGTGTTGCGCCACGCTGACGGGCTCCAGTGTGTGAGGCTGTTGCGGCTATGGTGTCTGTATTTGCCGTTGAGTTCTAGCGAAATGCTTACAGGTCATTGGTTTAGACGATCAATTGAAGGTGAGACAAGACGATTTCGAGCGCCGTTCTCATCAGTCATTTAGATAATAACGCCGCACTTTTTACGCTTTTTATCGATGGTTAACTGATAGATGATCGCCGTCATAAACCAACGGTCTCGCGTCGGGTGCAAGCATCGCGCCCCATGACGAACCTTTTGAGGAGACGATCATGCTTGAACTCAGACCTTTCAACTCGCTGGGCGGCGCCCATCACGGCTGGTTGGATGCCCATCACCATTTTTCGTTCGCCGAGTATTACGATCCGCAGCGCATGAGCTGGGGCAATCTGCGCGTGTGGAACGACGACATCATCGCGGCGGGTACCGGTTTTCCGCAGCATCCGCACCGCGACATGGAAATCATCACTTACGTCCGTGAAGGTGCGATTACTCACCAGGACAATCTTGGCAACAAAGGCCGTACTGAAGCGGGCGACGTGCAGGTCATGAGTGCCGGTACCGGCATTGCGCACAGCGAGTACAACCTGGAAGCGCATGACACCAAGATCTTCCAGATCTGGATTCTGCCCACCGAAACCGGTGCGCCGCCTTCGTGGGGTGCAAAACCGTTTCCAAAGGGCGAACGTGAAGGCTTCGTGACATTGGCCAGCGGCAAGGACGGCGATGACCAGAGCCTGCGCATTCGGGCCGATGCACGTTTGGTCGCGGCGAATATCAAGGCCGGGGAAACCGCAGAGTATCGACTGGATGAAGGACGCCGCGCCTATCTGGTTCCAGCAACCGGTGTGATTGAAGTCAATGGCTTGCGTGCACAAGCTCGAGACGGTGTCGCGGTAGCGCATGAGCAGGTGCTGACCGTCACGGCGATTGAAGACAGTGAAATCGTCTTGGTGGATCTGGCTTGATCGCTTGAACGCGAGCCACAAAAAAGGGGCAACCATGACGGTTGCCCCTTTTTCATCTCTGCTTTGCAAACTCCGTATTTTGGGGAGATCTATCCCTTCTCTACTGGGTTATCTGCAGGCTCGGATCATTTGGTCGAAATAGCGCCATCCACCAACGTCTGCGCTTCGGCCACCAGTTGCTTGAGGTGGTCGTCGCTGACGAAGCTTTCGGCGTAGATCTTGTAGATGTCTTCGGTGCCAGATGGACGCGCTGCGAACCAGCCGTTTTCGGTCATCACTTTCAAGCCACCAATCGCCTGATCGTTACCCGGTGCGTGGCTGAGGATGCTCTGGATCTTCTCGCCTGCCAGTTCAGTCGAAGTCACCTGCGCCGGCGACAACTTGCTCAGCAGGGCTTTCTGCTCCGGATTGGCCTTGGCGTCGACACGCACCGAGAACGGTTCGCCCAGTTCATCGGTCAGCGCGCGATAAGCCTGGCTTGGGTCACGGCCAGTGCGGGCAGTCATTTCAGCCGCGAGCAAGGCCGGAATCAGACCGTCCTTGTCAGTGCTCCAGACACCACCGTCCTTGCGCAGGAACGAAGCGCCGGCGCTCTCTTCCCCGCCAAAACCCAGCGAGCCGTCGAACAAACCCTCGGCAAACCATTTGAAACCGACCGGCACTTCGTACAAGCGGCGGCCCAGACGCTTGGCAACGCGATCGATCAGACCGCTGCTGACCACGGTTTTACCCACGGCAGCGTCGGCACGCCATTGCGGGCGATTCTGGAACAGGTAATCAATCGACACGGCCAGGTAGTTGTTCGGTGCCAGCAAACCACCGGATGGCGTGACGATACCGTGGCGATCGTGATCCGGGTCGCAGGCAAACGCGACGTCGAAACGTTCTTTCAAGCCGATCAAGCCTTGCATGGCGTGGCTGGACGATGGGTCCATGCGAATCTGCCCATCCCAGTCGACGGTCATGAAACGGAAAGTCGAATCGACTTGCTTGTTGACCACGTCCAGATCCAGACGGTAATGCTCGGCAATGGCCGACCAGTAGCGCACCCCTGCTCCGCCCAGCGGATCAACGCCCAGACGCAATTTGGCGTCACGGATGGCATCGAAATCGATGACGTTGATCAGGTCGGCAACGTAGGTATTCAGGTAATCGTGACGATGGGTCGTGCTGGCCTTGAGCGCCTGCTCGTAGCTGATGCGCTTGACCCCGGCCAGCTTGTTCGCCAGCAGTTCGTTGGCCTTTGCTTCGATCCACTTGGTGATGTGGGTATCGGCCGGGCCACCGTTGGTGGGGTTGTATTTGTAGCCACCGCTTTGCGGCGGGTTGTGCGACGGGGTAATGACGATGCCGTCGGCCAGGCCCGAAGTACGGCCACGGTTGTAGCAAAGAATCGCGTGGGAAATGGCCGGCGTCGGGGTGTACTCGTCACCCTCGGCGATCATCACGGTTACACCGTTGGCCGCCAGCACTTCCAGCGCGCTGGCGCCGGCCGGGGTCGACAAGGCGTGGGTGTCGATGCCGACGAACAACGGGCCGGTAATGCCCTGGGCTTCGCGGTACAGGCAGATGGCCTGGCTGATCGCCAGAACGTGCCATTCATTGAAACTCAAGTCGAAGGAACTGCCGCGGTGTCCGGAAGTGCCGAACGCCACTCGCTGAGTAGAAACAGATGCATCAGGCTGGCCCGTGTAATAGGCCGTTACCAGTCGCGGGATATCGACCAACAATTCTGCCGGTGCCGGTTTGCCCGCAAAAGGACTGAGTGTCATGCAAAACCTCTGAGATCGAGTGGTTCAGGAAATACAGCGCAGTTTACTGGCAGTTTGACCGCAGTGCGATGGGATGTATCCGGATCAACTCAGATGTTTTTTAACGTCAGTCTCCGGGAGCAAGTCGCAGCGCGTCAGCCACCCGTCCGACCACATCAGGCAGATCGAGATCACTGTGACTGATCGGGCTCAAGCGCAGGTGATGTGGATAATGGCCATTGAGGCTGAACAGCTCGCCGGGGGCAATGACGATCTGTTGCCTGAGCAAGTGCTGGAACACTTCACTCATGTCGACCCGGCGAACCGAACGTAACCAGAGGGTTGCGCCACCTTGCGGCTCGACAATCTCCACCGCATCGCCCAGACGCTCACGCAGCAAATGAATCAACTGCGTTCGACGCTCCTTGAGCAGACGGCGCAATACCTGCAAATGCTGGTCGATGCGGCCACTGGTAAACAACCGTGCGAGGGCTTTCTGGCGCGTCGCCGACAATCGAAATGAACGCAGCAGAAAATGCCGTTGCAACTCGGTGCGCCATTGCCGCGACAGGACGAAACCGTATGGCGCTTCAACACCGATGAGTCTGTCGAAAGCCGAAAATACCAGCAGCCGATCAGGATCGAGCCAGTCGCGCAGGCGCTGACAGCATGGCTCGTCAGCCAACTCGCTGCTGCAGTCATTCTCCAGCACCCAGGTACCCTGGTTAGCCAGCAGGTGCGCAATCAACTGCCGATTGGCGTCGGGTGCGAGACTGCCGTGGGGCAAACTCAACGCCGAAGACAGCAGGATCAATCCGATACGCTCGGACTGAAGCAGCGTCAGCAGTTGCTGCGGATCGAGTTGGCCATCAGCTTGCAACGGCAATTCGATAACCCGTACCTCCGCGGCTTCCAGCAGTCGCAGAATCATCCAGTCGCAGGGTGATTCAACCAGCACCGTCACGCCGCGCAATTGCAGCACGGCGATCAGAATTTCCAGCACCGAACGCAGATCGGCGCCGATATAAACGTCATCCGCATGCCAGCAGTTAATCGGCGAAACGGTATATCGCGCGGCCAGCACCGTGCGCAGCTCCAGCTCACCACAAGGCTGCGCCAATAACTGCGGCTGCCGTGGATACTGGCGCAGCAGCTCGCGTTCGAGCATCAGCAAGGGACTGTCCAGCGACTGCAATGAAGCCGGCTCATCCGCACTCAATACACACATCCCTGGTCGTCGCGCGTTCCCATATACGGCCTCAAGTACATCACTGGCGTTACCGGATGGCACCATGAGCGCGGACGCCTGGGCGTAATAGCCGGACTTGGCGACCGAATAGACCCGCCCTTCCTTCTCCAGCAACGAATAGGCGTATTGAATAGTCGAGATCGAAACATTCAAACGCTCTGCCAGTTGCCTCAATGAAGGTAAACGCACTGCACAGCCACTGACGGAGGCGTTGATCAATACGGTCAGGTAGCGATAAACCGCCTGATAGGCGAAATCATTTTCCCGCTGAGGCTTCGTGGGTGCGTTTGCGCGAGTCATTGCGCAGCGACTCTGGCAACAATCACGTTCAACCTTCCGCCGACCGCTCATTGGCAACTGTTGGTGCTACGGCAGCCGCAGTTTTTTGCGGGTCTTGCGCCAGCGATTCCGGTATCTGGATTGCGCTCATGGCGTACAAACGGGCAATCAATTTCACCGGCAGCCCGCTGACATCGGTCATCCACTTCACCACCTGTTCCGGTGCATGCAAGCCTTGCATGGCCCGGTGCAAATCCGGCAATGCCACGAGCATGCCCGGATGACATTTGCGCAGAAACATTTCGAGCCCCGCACCGCTGTTGATAAAAGGCGCAAACAGCAGGCAAGTCAGCTGGTTTTCACTGAGATTGAAGGTTTCCTGCAAATGATTGGCCGCGTGTATTCGTCGCTGTTCAAGATCGAGCAGGTTGCCGAAGGTTGCCAGCAAATGCTCACAAACCGGCTCGGGCACTTGATTGCGGCGCAATGCTGCCAGGCTTTCTTGCAGGTAGTCAGCGACACCCTTTTCATAGGTTTGGCTTTCGATGACACTCGCCTGCAAGCCACGCAGGTGCGCGGCCACCAGTGGTTCGACGAACTCAAAGTCGCCTTGATACAGCGTCAGGTCGTCAGCCTGAAATCCGAGGAAGTCACTGAGCAATGGCCAGCGCTCTTCGAGCTTGCCGACAATCATGTCGTTGATGTCGATGAAACTGGAACGACGACACGCCTCGAACTGCCCTTCCGGACGCCACGGCAATTGCTCGCCCCCGGTGTAGAAGTGTCGGTAGTAGTCGCTGCCGAGCCCGTCAAGCATCGGAAACAACATCTCGAAACCGCCATGATTCGCTGGCAGTCCACCAAGCCCCGCTTTGAGTGCGGCCCGATTGAGTCCTTCCAGAAACAGTTTCTGCCGACGCGGTGGCTCAGCGCCGATCATCGCGTCGACACCGTTGTTCCAGCGTGCGATCTGGCTGTAGAACTCCGCTGTCGCCAGGTAGGCGTCATCCCACAATTCGAGTGTTTCATTCGACGTTCGGCGATGCCCCGACATCAGCAGATTGATGCGATTCGCCTCACGGCTGGCTTCGCTGACCACCGACTGGAGATCGAAGGGGCCAACCTGTCGATGATCCACCATCAGTAACTCCACCCGTGGATCGTCATTTAGAAACAACGCGCCGTAGCTGCGGTGCATGTTTTGCAGCGCGCCATGGCTGGTGCCATTCAAGCGCAAGGAGGCAACGCGCAATTGAAAGGTCGCCGGCGCGCGACCCGCCAGGCTCAGTTGTGCGGCTCGCAGCAAGGCCAGCGTGTAACAACTGTCCCTTGAGCCTGACTGGATCACCAGCACCTTGAAGTTACCGATGTGCTCCATGCCGCCGGCCGCCACCAGCAAGCGCTGGATCAACAGCTGCAAAGCCGTCCGCTCTGCACGGGAGAAGAAGCTCAGCAACCGTTGCAGAACTTGCTGGAAGACGTAATTCATTGCCTGATCATGGATCGTAGTCATCGGTATTTACCCGGTATCAATAGTTTCATGCCGCGCACACTGAGAGTGTCAGCGGCACAACAATTCATCAATAAGTAATAGACGCTCAAATGCTAACACTTACGCAATCGTAGTTATTTGAAACACATGAGCAATTAAAGACTGGCCAGCACCCAACCGAGGCTTTCAACGCATTGTTATAAAAGGATATTTTCCAGATGAAAAATGCCCTAGGAAACTTCCGACAACGTCCCACGACAATTGAGTACAAGAAAAAAAGACGCTGCCTCGGAAACGCCCTACAACAATTAAACAGAAATTGCCGCAGCACACAGAAGTAGCCGTTTGATATTGCACAGGACAAATAGAATGCACAGACATGGCTCATTCCTTGAGATGAAAGTAATCATTCAATTATCAGGGCTTATATGATGATTAGAAGATACAGATAGAAAGCAAAAACCAGTTCAGTTGCTGAACGGTCGCGCAGGCGCAGCCTGAAAAGCTTTCATTTTTGGAGGGGGATAAACACAAAAGAGTCCGTGGGGCCACGGACTCTGTTCAGCAGGGTTACGCAGGTTCGACTTGCAGTGCGACCCGTTCGCGGCATGGGCATTCGTCCATGTAGCGGTGCGCTTCGACGAACTCGTTGAACGGAAACACCCGAGTCTTCAACGGCACCAGCACTCGATCGGCTGTCAGCTGGTTGATGTCACGCAGGGCACGTTGCAGTGCGACGTGATCCTGGGTGATGCCCAGCTCCGGCTTGCCGGTGAAGTTACCGATGCAGTGGACGAAGAACTGAATGTTCTTCTGAAACGCTGCACACGCCGGGAATGGCGTCTGGTTACCACCTTGCAGGCCATACAGGACAAGACTGCCGCGCGGTGCCAGGACGTCGCCAAGCAACGACATCTGCGGGCCACCCAGACCGTCGAACACGACGTCAACGCCACGGTTGTCGGTGATCTTGTTGACGCGAATCAGCAGATCTTCTTCCTCGGTGACAATCACCTTTTCGGCCCCAAGGGACAGCAGGTATTCGCGTTCTTCCGCCTCTTTGGTGGCGGCAATCACCCGTACGCCCATGGCCTTGCCCAACTGGACAAACGAAGGGCCGGCGCAGTGACTAGCGTCAGTCACCAGCGCAAATTGCCCCGGTTTGACCCGCGCCAGATCGGCGTAAGCAAAGTAAGCGATCAACAGCGGCGTGTAATGCACGCTGGCTTCAATCGGGCTGAGTACGTCTGGATAACGGGTCAGCGCGGTACGTGGCAGCACGATTGACTCGCCGTAGACCGGGTAGTCGTTCGCACTCTCGGCCGGGAAACTGGCGACCTTGTCGCCCACTACCAGATCATCGACACCGTCACCGACCGCGGTGATCACGCCAGCCATCTCATGACCAAGGCCCGCAGGCAGTCGTGCCTGAGACGAGGCCAGGTTCTGACGCCAAAGCGTGTCATACCAGCTGATGCCGATCGCTTCGACACGTACCTGCACTTCGCCAGGACCTGGCTGAGCGGCCGCATGCTCTTCGCATTTGAGCACCTCGGCGGGACCAAACTTGTGAAAACGGATCGTGCGGGACATCGCAAACCTCGTCAAAGTAACCTCTAATGCCATGAACTCTATCTGGGCTTTCGACCCAAGACTATCAGTGGCTATTAATAGTCGACATGCCTGTCATTGATTCCGCAGTATGGGCGGCATTGGCAAAAACCATGGAAAATCTGCTGTCACCGTTTCAGTAAAGCTGAATTTTCCGGTGCAGAGTACCAGCCTTTCCCCGTAATATTCATGCCGGCCATTGTTCTCATATGGCCGCTCTCGTCAAGCTTGATGACTCTGCCAGGACTCCAGATGAATCGTAATGACCTGCGTCGTGTCGACCTGAACCTGTTGATCGTATTCGAAACTTTGATGCACGAACGCAGCGTGACCCGGGCAGCGGAAAAGCTGTTTCTCGGTCAGCCAGCGATCAGTGCGGCGCTCTCGCGCCTGCGTAGCCTGTTCGATGACCCGCTATTTGTACGCACCGGGCGCAGCATGGAACCGTCTGCCCGCGCGGTGGAAATCTTCGCCCTGCTCTCGCCGGCCCTCGACTCGATTTCCACGGCAGTCAGCCGTGCATCGGAATTCGATCCGGCTACCAGCACATCGGTATTTCGGATCGGACTGTCCGATGACGTCGAATTCGCCCTGCTGCCGATGCTGCTCAAACGCCTGCGCGCGGAATCGCCGGGAATTGTGCTGGTGGTGCGGCGAGTCAACTACATATTGATGCCTGGCCTGCTGGCTTCCGGCGAAATATCCATCGGTGTCAGCTACACCACCGACTTGCCGGCCAACGCCAAACGCAAAGTGCTGCGCCGCAGCCAGCCGAAATTGCTCCGTGCCGATACCGTGCCGGGGCCGCTGAGCCTGGATGACTATTGCGCGCGTCCGCATGCGCTGGTGTCGTTTGCCGGGGATCTGAGTGGCTTTATTGATGAAGAGCTGGAGAAACTGGGGCGCAAGCGACATGTGGTGCTGGCCGTGCCGCAGTTCAACGGATTGAGTACGTTGCTGGCGGGCACCGACATTGTCGCGACCGTGCCGGATTACACGGCTGATGCGCTGACGGCGGCCGGCGGTGTGCGCGCGGAGGATCCGCCGTTGCCGACGCGTACGTTTGAGCTGCATATGGCGTGGCGCGGGTCGCAGGATAATGATCCGGGGGAGCGTTGGTTGCGGTCGCGGATTCAGATGTTTTTTGGCGATCCGGATAGTCTCTAAAAGAGTTGACGCGACTGACCTTGGCGCGTTTCTGCAGAGTTACTCCCGGGCCCCTTTCATCTCAAGCCAACTGTCACCACGTAAACGCACGAACAACAAAACGCTCATCAGAGACTCGCGTCAGCAGCTCTGAATTACGACCGCTTAAGGCTGCCGATCCTCGGACAGCCTTGGAGCTCTACGATATTGCTATCGATCACAACTGCCCGACCTGACCTCTTGAAACTTTCTGGTGACACTGGATCCGGTGGGTGCAGGATTTCTCGTATGGCTGGGTTCCGACATCTATTTTTCTCAGCCAACGCCTGTCGCTGAAACATGGATCAAAATCCGAGCCAACGCAAGCTCACCTGACCAATCTGACGGTGTCGCTGACTTCGGGGAGCGCTGGATGATCGAAGCCGGTCCGACCATCAATAAAGCCATTGATAGGCACCATGCTTCCGCGGACTGGATGTTTATCGAACCTGTGCAAGGCGCGAAGTCTGCCTGTGATCTGATTTTTGATTCATTCAACGGTATTTTCGGCCAATGAACAGATTCCGCAGTTTCATGTACTTGGCACTTCTTCTCTGCACCGGTTGTGTAAAAACGGCAAGCATTCCGCCCGCCGACCTCACCTTATCGTCCCCTCCACGGTTTCGCACGTTTTACTGCCATAGAGACACAGACCCAAAGGTGATATCTCTGGCAGTAACAACGTGCGGCTTTCAAAGCAAAACGGCACAACCCAGAGCTTCAAGTCATTCGAACTACTGAAGTCGAATACAGGCAAAGGTTGAGTAAATGACTCCGTCCACGGATAGATCAACACGACGCTGCCCGGGCTTTTTAAATAGATGTGTGCGTACGCGTGCAATTGGTAGAAGTCGCTTTGGCTGAGTTGGTACTTCTCACCACTGTTACCCTTGGCGCTATCCAGAAGCTTCCATTTCGTATCGAGCACCATGCAAGTTTGTGTGCCCTGCTCAATTAGCAAATCCGGTTTGAGACGGAACCAGTCTTGCTGCTTATGGCTCACTAAATGGTGCTTGCAGGTCTGGGTCCGTAGATTGAAACCCTGCCGGACCTGAGTCCCAAGGTGCTTCGCGACATAAGCTTCAAACACCGCCTCCATGGGAAACAACATGGAAGGTGCGTTGTGCTCGCCTGTACCAGTCACCGGGCTGTCGCCTTGCAGGATTAACTGTGCCCAAGCAAGCGCAGGTTCGTAATAGGTCATTCCCCGATCCAGCCGGATACGTTTGAGATCCCGGGCAATATCGGTGCAAATCGGCACATCGGCAAACACGAAACTCAACTCGCGCGCCAAGCGCTGATTGCCCGGTGCTTTGCACATCCCAAGCGTTTTTCGCAGTGCGGTATGAATGAGCCGGTTTTCTGCCCGATCTTGAGTAAACTCGTCGAACTCGCTGAAAAAACGGTCACGACGTACCACATTTTGCGAGAGATGAGGCGCTATCAACAATTTGCCACGCAGGCTCGACAGATTAGCCTGCCGAGTACTGTAGTCACTTCGAACACCTCGCTTTACCACATCCCTTGCTGACGCTAGAAACTGCTGGAGAAATACCTCAAGCAATGGCATCTGTTGCTTTTGAAGATCAGCATTGGCTGTCTTGATATGACGAAAGCTCCGCAGACACTTGAGCATTTCAATCAAATTATTACGTGCCGTTTTTACAGACGTATCGCGACCAATCTTGGGCAGAATCTCTATTTGATAGCCACAAGGAGCGCAGACCACGCCCACATAGTTGGTGAACTGAATGGCGCGCCGCCCCCGACGACTAGTCAGTTTCATCCAGACCGGCGCCAGCACGTCAGGGGTCAGGCATTGTTCTTCAAGCCAGGCAAATACCTTTGGGGGGACGGTGTTACCATTCACACCGTCAGCCTTGGGGAACACCGTGTCGAACTCGAAAATCTGCATGGACGTCATTAAACAAGCGTCGCGTAGATTTCGATAAAAGCTTTCGGTTCAAGCAGCGCACCCGCATTCAAACGGTACTGAGGCCGCAGCGAGTATTCATCCAGGCCGTGATTGGCGCCGAACAGGTCCTTGGGGAGACTGTCGGTTTTCAACTCCTGGACAAACTGAAGCATGTCCGCTGATTTCTGGTTATCACCCAGTACTAATCGAATTTTTTGCCAATCTTCGAAAAAATACTCTTCCAGCAATGGAATAATGCGCGTCTTGAAAATGCCGCCGAGCGCTTTGAAACGCTCCTCAATCGCGAGATTTTTCAACGACGTGAAATACGCGTGCCCAATGGCGTGTTCACGGTCATACAACGCTTCGATACGCCTGTTGAGTGCAGTCAGCAGTTGACCGAGAAAGATGGAATGCCCTCCTTCGGAAATCGCTATTTCAGCCAACACAGACGGTTCTGGCATCAACTCGATGAATTCGAAACGGCGACGCAACGCCGTATCAACCAATGCCAGTGATCGGTCGGCCGTGTTCATCGTCCCGATCAAATCAACATTTGAAGGAACGCTGAATGGCTTGCCTGAGTAGGGAAGTGTGAGGGTTACCTCATATTCGCCTCCCATACGTTTGTCGACTTCGATCAGCGTGATCAACTCGCCGAAAATCTTGCTGATATTGCCGCGATTGATTTCGTCAATCACCATCGCGTACTGCTGATCCGGATTTTTCAGCGCTTCTTCACACAGCCGCAGGAATGCACCCCTTTTGATCTCGTAACGGACATCCTTTGGACAATCTGCTTGTTCCTTTTCTTGAGTCAGGTATTCGGGATCCACAAGCACCGGACGCAGACCTTCGACGAACTCTTCGTAGCCGTAGGATTGGTGAAAGGTGACAAATTCATAGCGTTTTATCCCTTCGGCGGATGTGTAGCTCTCGCGAAGCAACTCCTGCAGCCTGCGGGTTTTGCCGGTGCCGGGAGGGCCAAAATAGATTTCATTGCGTGGAATGACAGCCGCATCAGTGGCCCTGATGCTATCCGGCTGTCCCCCCTCCTCCTCACTCGAACCTTCTTCGCTGCCGTAATCATCCGGCCAGAAACCTGCGCGACTGGATTGCTGATCTTGTTCAAGCCAGATGTTGGTATTTTGCGCCTTCAGCTCTTCAACCGATGCCACAAGCGCCTCACTCAGATCCTCGTTTACCGATATCGTCTTCAGACCACCGAATGATGCCCACCGGACCGAAACACGATTCGCTTGGACAAACAACACGCCCGTTGATGATCCCTTTAACGCATCTTTGCGCTTCCTGCCGAAGACCAACTGAGTATTAGTAGACTTCGTTGACCACCAGTCAAAACCGAGTTCGTGTATCGCAACGGCGAACCGGGCAAATAACTCCGTCATCTCGCGACTCCACTTTGGCTGCCGCAGTCTGAAGTCCTTGCTGATCTGGAAGTGTTCCAATAATTTGGACAAGGCGGGCGAAGTGTTCAATCCAAACTGTTCAGCCATATCGTCGTATCCGATTTCAAATTTTTCAATGGCCGCGGCACTCCAATCCACAATCCCCTGAAACCCGAGCGCCAATCCTTCTTCAGCGGACAAGGTCGCAACAATAGGTGAGGATTGATAAGGGCCGCGCAACTTGTCATAGCGCTCTCGCAACGTGATATCGGTGATCTTTTTATCGACCAGGTCAAGCTTGACGACAAAGCCCCAATTGGCATCGATACCGACGGTGTAGGCCAAGCCTTGAGGAGCGTCCGCACGAGGATAGATTCGCGCCCAGTTGTAGCCCAAAAATTTCTTGTTCCACTGGCCGATGGGCCTGCGAATGACTTGGGGGGCAATGCTGTTCGGAAATACACGCCGTTGCAATGCGTACGCCCATTGCTTGGTGACGTTATAAGCCTCGCGCAATTGGCTGTAGGCTTGCCGATGTGATGCGTCGTCTTTGTCAAAGACCTTGTCGTGCCATGCACTTAAACAATCGAATTGGTCGCTGGTAAAATAATCTGACGCCACGTGTTGTCATCCCATCCTTTGAAAGTGATTCCATGGTGCCATCACTTGTAAGGGACGGATAGAGCAACTCGAAATAGTCTTTCGTTTGTGCATGCCCCTTCAACGATGGGAACACCAATCGTCCACAATAGTAGGCTCCGAGATCATCCGGACTCGGTAGGCGCAAGAGTAAGTTTGCAGGCCGTGAATCGCCTCGGGCTCTCTAAACACCTTGCAAGCTCTTTTCGACTAAACTCGGCACCGCAGACATCTCCGGCCTTTGCTTTGAGCATAGGAGGAAGTCTATGAGCACCCAACGACTCACGCCGAAATTCAAGGCAGAAGCCGTCAGGCAAGTCATTGAGTGCGGATCTCAAGAGCGTAAGCAGCCGAGCACCATGGCGTTCGAGCCTCAGCCTCTATGCCCTGATTCGATGTCGTACAACCCTGTTGTTTTCTTCAAAGCCCCGTTCCAGGGGCTTTGTTGCATCAGAATAATCACGCATATAGCGCCGCAGGAATAACTTAAAATACGCCGCCGCAAACCATTGCCTTATAGGGAGTCACAAGGACGGACTCAATGCTTTTTTCGCAACACGTCTACGCAATCCCCGTAGTGCGCGTCCTCCGCACTGGAAAGGCGCTCCGCGTGAAGGCTCGACCGTGCCTGACCTTCAGTGCTTTGGGGTAGATGCCAATGGCAAAGAACGCAAAGGACCACCATTGGGCGTCCTGAAAAACAGACAACTTCAAGGCCTGACGTTGCGATTGCAAGTCAGTGTGGTGGATGACGCTCCGCGGTCTTGAGGCCTCCAAACGAGCGTTGAACCACCTGCCACACCCTCTGCGCTGCAAAAATGCCATTAATGGCACAGTGCCTGATGACAAATTTGGTAATAAAGATTAACTTAGCGCCGCCTCGGCCTACGCAAGGTCGGGGATTTCGCACTCAGTTAAGGAAAACGATGGCAATGGTCTATTGTCGTGCTTGCGCCAAGGAGCTTCACGAAACGGCGCACACTTGCCCCCAGTGCGGGGCCAGCCAACAGGCCTTCGTGCCGCAAACGCAAGCCGAAGTACCCTGGCTAGCCATCGTTTCGATGATCCTCGGAATTATCTGCGCACTCACGCTCTTCGATGATTCCGAATGGGACGCTGAAACGATCCTCGGTGTTGGTTTTATCAGCATCGCCGGTCTCGCCTGCGGCATCATTTGCATCAACCAAAAACACTCAGGAAGAAACCTCGCGATCGCCGGCATCATTTTGTCTGGCCTTACCGCGTTGGTTTTGCTGTGTCTATCGATTGAATAATTTTAGGGAAAAAATATGAGCATGGTTTTCTGCCGCGGTTGCGCCAAGGAAATAAGCACTTTGGCCGTGGCTTGCCCACAGTGTGGGGCGCCTCAGGCAACCCAACAGTCCTACGCACAGGGCCCCGCCATTTCGACGGGCAATCCTTACCTTGAAGCATTGAAGAATTACGCGGTATTCAACGGTCGTGCTACGCGCCGTGAATACTGGTTGTTTTTCCTGATCAGCATGGGTGTTGCGTTCGTTATGGGCTTCATCGACGGTTTTTTCAAAACCGGCGGGGTTCTGCAAGCTCTCTATAATCTGGCGCTGCTGGTGCCGAGCATTGCCGTTGGTGTACGTCGTATGCACGACACCGATCGCAGCGGCTGGTGGTTGCTGCTGCCAATCGTCAACCTGGTGTTCCTGGCGCAAGACAGCCAGCCGGGCCCGAACCGTTTCGGCCCGAACCGCAAAGGCATCAACTGATACACATCGGCATCTAGCTGATCGAGACGGCCTTCATGGCCGTCTCTTTGTTTCTGGCCTGCGGATTTGCACCGTGATTTGCTACGCAACGCATCATGAAACTTTCATCACGGACATTGATAGCACCCTAACGAAAGGTGCATGCTAGAGGGCTCGAATCGTTCTTATATCATTCCGAATGATAGTTACCTTTGCTTCATTCGATTCGTGCCATCACACCCCGCCGAGCATCATCCGCCCATCTTCAATACATTGGCGGATGCATCCATGGAACAGTCACTCAAACATTTGCGCTTCCCGTTGGCCTTGTTGGCCGTACTGGTGATGAGCGCCTGCGGCAAGACTCCGGAGACTGCCGCCACCGCGCCTGCTGCCAAAGTCAGCGTGGCCAAGGTGATCGAACAACCGGTCAACGAGTGGGACGAATTCACCGGGCGCCTGGAGGCGCCGGAAACCGTTGAAATCCGTCCACGGGTCTCCGGCCAGATCGACGAGGTCGCTTTCACTGAAGGCGCACTGGTCAAGAAAGGCGACCTGCTGTTCCAGATCGACCCGCGTCCATTCCAGGCTGAGGTCCGCCGCCTCGAAGCACTGGTAGCCCAGTCCCGCGCCAACGCCACCCGCAGTGAAAACGAAGCCGGTCGTGGTGAACGTCTGCGTGCCAGCAATGCGATTTCTGCAGAACTGGCCGACTCGCGTACCAGTGCCGCTCAAGAAGCCCGCGCCGCTGTCGGCGCCCTGCAAGCGCAGCTGGATCTGGCCAAACTGAACCTCAGCTTCACTCGCGTCACCGCACCGATCAGTGGCCGTGTCAGCCGTGCCGAGATCACCGCCGGCAACCTGGTGACTGCCGACACTACCGCGCTGACCAGCGTGGTTTCGACTGACCGCGTTTACGCCTACTTCGACGCTGACGAACGTGTCTTCCTCAAATACACCCAGTTGGCCCGCAACGGTCAGCGTGGCGCGACCACTCCGGTGTACATGGGCCTGTCGAACGAAGACGGTAACCCGCACCTCGGTCAGATGAACTTCGTCGACAACCAGGTCAACCCGAAAACCGGCACCATCCGTGGTCGCGCGGTATTCGACAACAGTGATGGCACCTACACCCCAGGCCTGTATGCACGACTGAAACTGGTCGGCAGCGGCACCTACAACGCCATGCTGATCAACGATGAAGCGGTCGGTACCGACCTCGGCAAGAAGTTCGTGCTGGTCATGGATGCCGACAACAAAACCGCTTACCGCGCCGTCGAACTGGGTCCGAAAATCGAAGGCCTGCGCATCGTCCGTACCGGCCTGAACAAGGACGACACGATCATCGTCAAGGGGCTGCAACGGGTTCGTCCTGGCTCGCCGGTCACGCCTGAAGTGGTGCCGATGGCCAGCGAAACGACCATCGCGGCACTCGCTCAACAACGTCAAGCGCTGGAAGCCAGCAACCTGCCCAAAGTCGCCCCTGCCAAGGGTGCGTCTGGTGCGGTTGTGAAGCTCGCGGCTGCGACCCCACGCGGTTAAGGGACGACAACTCCGATGAATTTTTCCCAATTCTTCATTTCACGGCCGATCTTCGCAGCGGTGCTGTCGCTGTTGATCCTGATCGCCGGTGCGATTTCGCTGTTCCAGTTGCCGATCAGCGAATACCCGGAAGTCGTGCCACCGACCGTGGTGGTGCGTGCCAACTTCCCGGGTGCCAACCCTAAAGTCATAGGTGAAACCGTGGCGGCTCCGCTGGAGCAAGCCATCACTGGCGTTGAGAACATGCTGTACATGTCCTCGCAGTCGACCGCTGACGGCAAGATCACCCTGACAATCACCTTCGCCCTGGGTACTGACCTGGACAACGCGCAGGTACAGGTGCAAAACCGGGTGACCCGTACCGAGCCGAAGCTTCCCGAGGAAGTGACGCGCATCGGTATCACTGTCGACAAGGCATCGCCCGACCTGACCATGGTTGTGCACTTGACCTCGCCGGACAAACGCTACGACATGCTTTACCTGTCCAACTACGCAATCCTCAACATCAAGGATGAGCTCGCTCGTCTCGGTGGTGTCGGTGACGTGCAGTTGTTCGGTATGGGTGACTACTCGCTGCGGGTCTGGCTTGATCCGAACAAGACTGCTTCGCGCAATCTGACCGCGACCGATGTGGTCACGGCGATTCGTGAACAGAACCGTCAGGTCGCCGCCGGTCAACTCGGTGCGCCGCCCGCTCCGAATGCGCAGAGCTTCCAGTTGTCGGTCAACACTCAGGGCCGTCTGGTGTCCGAGGAAGAGTTCGAGAACATCATCATTCGCGCAGGCGATAACGGTGAAATCACTCGCCTCAAGGATATTGCCCGCGTCGAACTCGGTTCCAGCCAATACGCCCTGCGTTCGTTGCTGAACAACCAGCCGGCCGTCGCGATCCCGATCTTCCAGCGTCCAGGCTCCAACGCCATCGAAATCTCGAACGAAGTCCGGGCGAAGATGGATGAGCTGAAGAAAAGCTTCCCGCAAGGCATGGACTACAGCATCGTTTATGACCCGACGATCTTCGTGCGTGGCTCGATCGAGGCGGTGGTTCACACCCTCTTCGAAGCACTGATTCTCGTGGTTCTGGTGGTGATCCTGTTCCTGCAGACCTGGCGCGCCTCGATCATTCCGTTGGTGGCGGTGCCGGTATCGTTGATCGGTACGTTTGCGGTCATGCACCTGTTCGGTTTCTCGCTCAACGCGCTGTCGCTGTTCGGTCTGGTACTGGCCATCGGTATCGTGGTCGACGACGCCATCGTGGTGGTGGAGAACGTCGAGCGCAACATTGAACTCGGATTGACGCCGGTCGAAGCGACCAAGCGGGCGATGCGTGAAGTGACCGGCCCGATCATTGCCACGGCACTGGTGCTGTGCGCGGTGTTCATCCCGGCCGCTTTCATCTCCGGCCTCACCGGGCAGTTCTACAAGCAGTTTGCACTGACCATCGCTATTTCGACGGTGATCTCGGCGTTCAACTCGCTGACCCTGTCGCCAGCGCTGGCCGCTGTGTTGCTGAAAAGCCACGACGCACCGAAAGACCGCTTCTCCAAGGTGCTCGACAAGATCTTCGGTGGCTGGCTGTTCCGTCCATTCAACCGCTTCTTTGATCGCGCCAGTCATGGTTACGTCGGCACGGTGGGCCGTGTTATCCGCAGCAGTGGCATCGCCCTTCTACTGTACGCAGGCCTGATGGTGCTGACCTTCTTCGGCTTCGCACACACCCCGACCGGTTTCGTACCCGGTCAGGACAAGCAATATCTGGTGGCCTTCGCGCAATTGCCGGACGCTTCGAGCCTGGATCGCACCGAAGACGTGATCAAGCGCATGTCCGACCTCGCGCTGAAACAGCCAGGCGTGGAAAGCGCCGTAGCGTTCCCGGGCCTGTCGATCAACGGCTTCACCAACAGCCCGAACGCCGGCATCGTGTTCGTGACCCTGAAACCGTTCGACGAACGTAAAGACCCGAGCATGTCCGCCGGTGCGATTGCCGGTGCCTTGAACGGCCAGTTCGCCAACATTCAGGAAGCGTACATGGCGATCTTCCCGCCACCGCCGGTACAAGGTCTGGGCACCATTGGTGGTTTCCGTCTGCAAATCGAAGACCGGGGCAACCTGGGCTACGACGAGCTGTACAAAGAAACCATGAACATCATCAACAAAAGCCACAACGTGCCGGAACTGGCTGGCCTGTTCACCAGTTACACAGTGAACGTGCCGCAGGTCGATGCCGCCATCGACCGTGAAAAAGCCAAGACCCACGGCGTGGCTGTCAGCGACATCTTCGACACCCTGCAGATTTACTTGGGTTCGCTGTATGCCAACGACTTCAACCGCTTCGGGCGCACCTATCAGGTCAACGTTCAGGCCGAGCAGCAGTTCCGCCTCGAATCCGATCAGATCGGTCAGCTGAAAGTGCGCAACAACAAAGGCGAAATGATCCCGCTGGCGACCTTCATCAAGGTCAGCGACACCTCGGGCCCGGATCGCGTGATGCACTACAACGGCTTCATCACCGCGGAAATCAACGGTGCCGCGGCTCCCGGCTACAGCTCTGGCCAGGCCGAAAAAGCCATCGAGAAACTGCTCAAGGATGAACTTCCGAACGGCATGACCTACGAATGGACCGACCTGACCTATCAGCAGATTCTGTCCGGCAACACTGCGTTGTTCGTGTTCCCGCTCTGCGTACTGCTGGCGTTCCTGGTGCTCGCGGCTCAATACGAAAGCTGGAGCCTGCCACTGGCAGTGATCCTGATCGTACCGATGACCCTGCTGTCGGCCATCACCGGCGTGATCATCTCGGGGGGTGACAACAACATCTTCACCCAGATCGGTTTGATCGTACTGGTGGGACTTGCCTGTAAGAACGCGATTCTGATCGTCGAATTCGCCAAGGATAAACAGGAAGAAGGCCTCAACCCGCTCGCTGCGGTACTGGAAGCTTGCCGTCTGCGTCTGCGGCCGATCCTGATGACCTCCTTCGCGTTCATCATGGGTGTGGTGCCACTGGTGTTCTCCAGCGGTGCCGGTGCCGAGATGCGTCATGCCATGGGTGTGGCGGTGTTCTCCGGGATGCTCGGGGTGACCTTCTTTGGTCTGTTGCTGACGCCAGTGTTCTACGTGCTGATCCGTAACTTTGTCGAACGCGGCGAAGCCCGCAAAGCGGCCAAAGCCCTGAAACTGGAGGCGCAACAATGAGTCTGAAAGTCTTCCTGCCGAGTCTGCTGGTACTGGCCCTCAGTGCCTGCGCCGTCGGCCCCGACTACAAGACCCCAGCCACGGAGGCGGCCAACATCACGGCCGTCACCGATGGCGCCGCCGGGCAAAAGAACTTCGACCGTTCGAAATTCGAAGGCATCTGGTGGCAGCAATTCGACGATCCGACCCTCAACCAGTTGGTGACCCAATCGCTGCAAGGCAACCGTGAACTGCGCGTGGCATTCGCCCGCTGGAAAGCCGCCCGGGCGATCCGCGACGACGTCAGCAACGACGCGATGCCAACTATCACCAGCCGCGCCAGCAGTGACCTGGCCAAGGGTCAAATCCCTGGCCAGACCACCAAGCGGGTCAACAGCGAACGCTATGACCTCGGTCTGGACATGGCCTGGGAGCTGGACCTGTTCGGGCGTATTCAGCGCAATCTGGAATCGGCCGATGCAGAACAGCAAGCTGTCGAGGCTGATCTGTACCAACTGCAAGTCACCATGATTGCCGAGCTGGTCGATGCTTACGGCCAACTACGTGGTGCGCAACTGCGCGAAAAGATCGCTGTGGCCAACCTGAACAACCAGGTGGAATCGCGCAAGATCACCATCAGCCTGCGTGATGCCGGTGTTGGCGATCAGCTCGATGTTGAACGTGCCGATGCACGCCTGGCCTCGGTCGAAGCCAGCGTGCCGCAATTGCAGGCGGAACAGGTTCGGCAGAAAAACCGTATCGCTACCCTGCTGGGCGAGCGTCCGGACAAGCTGACTGTCGATCTCAGCCCGAAAGACCTGCCGGCGATTGCCAAGGCCTTGCCGATCGGTGATCCGGGTGAACTGTTGCAGCGTCGCCCGGACATCCTCAGCGCTGAACGCAAACTGGCTTCGGCCACCGCGCGCATCGGTGTGGCGAAAGCCGATCTGTTCCCTCGGGTCAGCCTTAGCGGCTTCCTCGGCTGGACGGCCGGGCGTGGCTCGCAGATCGGTTCCTCGGCGGCCAACGCCTGGGCACTCGGCCCAAGCATCACTTGGGCTGCATTCGACCTTGGCAGTGTGCGAGCGCGTTTGCGCGGCGCCGATGCCGACGCCGAGGGCGCCTTGGCGACCTACGAGCAGCAAGTGCTGTTGGCACTGGAAGAATCGGAAAACGCCTTCAGTGATTACGGCAAACGTCAGCAACGCTTGATCTCGCTGATCCGTCAGAGTGAATCGAGCCGCAAGGCTGCTGACCTCGCCGAGATTCGCTACCGCGAAGGCACCACAGACTTTCTCGTGCTGCTCGATGCGCAGCGTGAACGTCTGAACGCCGAAGACAGTCAGGCCCAGGCCGAAGTCGATCTGTATCGCGGCATTGTCGCGATCTACAAAGCCCTTGGTGGCGGCTGGCAACCGGAGACGGTCGCCAGCAAGTAATCGATTGTTAAAGAGCTCCTTTGGTTGGCCGCAACCAACCAAATTCTTTGCCCCGCGTATCATTCGGTCGCGGGGCTTTTTTGTGCCTGCCTAATTTTCGAACCGTCCTCCTGTAGGAGCTGCCGCAGGCTGCGATCTTTTGATCTGTACTGTAAAAAACGAGATCAAAAGATCGCAGCCTGCGGCAGCTCCTATAGGAGGGGGTGTGCCAAGGGCCAGCGTTGTCGTGGGTGTGTCAGGTGTTTCAGTGGGTTGCGTTGTCAGGGGTGTTGGACGGTGACTGTCGCGGTGGTGCCGGCGCGCAGGCGATTTTTTTCCGCGTAATCGGCATCGATGGCGATCCGTACCGGCACCCGTTGCGCCAGTTTCACCCAGGTATAACTGGGGTTGATGTTGGCCAGCAATCGGCTGCCCGGGGCGTTTTCCCGGTCGGCGATGGCAAAGGCGATGCTCTGCACAGTGCCGCCGAAGGTTTCACCGCTCATCAACTGGATCCGGACCCGATCACCCTCCTCGATCCGCGGCAGTTTGGTTTCTTCGAAATACCCGCTGACGTAGAAAGAGTCGCTGTCGACCAGCGCCAGGAGCGCGCCGCCCGCCACCGCGTAATCACCCTCGCGGGTCAGCAGATTGGTGATGTAGCCGCTGACCGGTGACTCGACGCGAGTGCGCTGCAGATCGAGCTCGGCCTGAGTCTGCGCGGCAACTGCCAACTGCACATTGGCTTCAGCCAGGCCGAGATTGGCCTGATTACGCAACAGATCGGCCTGAGCCACGGCCACATCCGTGCTGGACTTCTCCCATTCCTCGCCCGAGATGGCGAAACCCTGCTTCAGCGTACGCCTGCGGCGTTCTTCGCTCTGGCGTTGCTTGAGCAACGCTTCACTGGAAATGATCGCCGCTTGCGACTGCCCCAGCGTGGCCTTCGCCACTTCCACCGAACGCCGTGCATGATCCACCGCCAGGCTGTAGCGCGCAGGGTCGATCTCCATCAGCAACTGGCCCTTGTCGACATGCTGGTTGTCCTGCACCGCCAGGCGGACAATGCGCCCCGAGACATCTGCCGACAACGTCACCACGTCCGCCCTCACCCGTGCATCCCGCGTCCACGGTGCGCGGGTGTAATGCTCCCAGGCAAACCAGCCAAGCACGATGGCCAGAATCACCACTGCCACTGTCGTTAACCGCGCAACTAACACTTTCAAGGCATCAGGCTCCCATCAACAGAATCAGCGTGGCGCAGACGCAGGCATACAAGGCGCCTTCGAACAGGGCTTCATGCCAGACACGCCGCAATACGCCCATGCGTCGCAAGAACCAGTCAAGCAGCATGAAAATCGGTATGGCCAGCAACAACGCCTGGGCAATGGGCGGCAAGTAGACGCCGCCAATCTCGAAATCAATGGGCAAGGGCCGGTGCTCCTTCCTCGACGTTTCGTTGCAAATGTTCACCATGACGCTGCAGAAACGCCTCGACAATCAGCAACGCCACGCGCATGCGAAACACCGACCATAAATGCTCGTGACTGGCCACGTGCAACTCGTCCAGTTGTTCGCCAAGGGTGTGCAGCGTGCCCAGCAACGGCGCCAGTTGCACGTCCGCACGCCCGGCAACAAACCGCCCGGTTTTGCGCAATGCCGAAGACAGCTGCTGGCTGAAGGCGTCGGTCAGCAAAGCATTGTTTTGTGCCTGTTGCCGCAATTGGTGGGTGGCCACCCCCAATGCGACGCAGGCCAGACTGATTTCATACAGTTGCTGCATCGCCCGGTCATTCACTGCTGGCAACAGCCCAAGCATGCTGGTCAGCCGATCGGTCATACGGCTCTCGAAGGCAAACTGTTGTTCATCCGTGGCGGGGGCCTTGCTCAACTGATACACCTGCTCGCGCGCCTCGTTATATAAGCGGCGAATGCGCAACACCGGGCGAAACGGGAAAATCCACGCGTAGACAATCAAGGCAAGCATTGCGGCGCAGACATAGGCACCGGCAAACTCAAACCATTGAATCGCGGTGTTCTGCCCGGTACCGATGTTCTGCGGGCCGATCATCAGGAAGCTCGAAAGCCCCAGCCCCATGCCGATGCCCGCAGTTGCAGGACTCGCCAGCCCCACAGCGATGACATACAACAATGGCGCGAGCAGCAAGGCCAGGGGTTCGAAATCACTGACTGCCGGTACCAGCGCGAACTGATAGAGCGCCGACACCAGCAGTGCCAGCCCCAGCCCGCGTGCATAACTCTGTGCGGCCATCAGCGGACGCGGAAATGTGGCCATCAGCGAACACAGAATTCCTACCAGAATCATCCCGCCCCGAGCGCCGTCCCATGCGGTCTCGATCCAGATAAGCCCGGCCACCAGCAGCGCGGTAAAGGCCCGGATGGCGTTCATCGAGGCCAGGGTGAAATCCAGATGCAACGGGCTGGCCTGACCGCGATACATGCAACTGGCCTCGCGTCCCTCCTGGATGGCCTCGCTCAATTCGAGGATCTGCTCGAGTTGCCGCAAAAGCCGCGCCTGCTCCCAGCGCAGCGCCCACGCCAGCGAGCGCAGGGTCGCGCTCATGTCTTCGGTCAATTGTTCGGACTTGTATGCCAGCTGCTCGAATTGCTGCTGCAACGTGACGAACTGGTGCCGTGCTTCGGCCGGCAATGCGCGCCCCTGCTGCGCCAACTGGTCGAGCAGTGCCAGCTCTTCTGCGCGCAGACGCTGCACATCCAGTGGCAAATCCCCTTCCCAGCGCTCGGTCAACAACTGCCGTTGGTGACGCAGCGCCGTCAACCTTGAGGTCAGCAGCATCAGTTGATTACCCAGTAACAGCACCAGATTGTTCGCGCTACGCAGGCGCGGCGCGTCGAAATACAGATGCCGACGCAATCCTTCCAGTGCGCTGATTTCACCGAGCAACTGCATTTGCCGGCGCTGGAAATCCGCTTCGCTTTCTTCGGTGCGAATGACCGCTGCCGCGTGGCTGGCGACCAGTTTGATCACCTGATCGACCTTGGTGAAATAGCCTTTGGCGACCGCTTCCGGCCGGGCCGTGAGCAGGCTCACCACGCAGACGCAGGCCACGGCGAGCAAGGTTTCGGTGACCCGGGTGACGGCCAGCAGAAACGTGCCGTCCTGATCCGGGATCGCCAGCAACGCTACGACTACTGCGGTATAACCGCTGAGGACGAACGCCTGGGAACTGGTGTAGCGCAACAACGTGCCACCCGCCGTACACACTGCCAGCCATAACGCCAACGTGGTAATGAAGGGCAGTGGCGCCTGCGGAAAGATCGCCATGAGCAATACCGCCACGGCGGCGCCGAGCGTGGTGCCGATGATCTGGCCAAAGCTGCGCGCCAAGGCCATTCCCGCCAAAGGCTGGCTGACGATGACCACGGCCATGATCGACCACTTGGGCTGGTCGAGGTCGAACAGAAACGCCAGATACAGCGTCAGTAACCCCGCCGCGATGGTGCGCAGGGCAAACAGCAATACGGCTTGACCGGGATGGATCACAGCCTTGAAGTAGTTGAGCAGGGCTTGCATGGGAACTCTCATCGAAGCGACTCCTGCAAGCGTAGTCACTGCATCGAGAGCCTGACGGGTAACTGAGTCGACGCGACTTGTAGGGCGATTCGCATGCACGGGGTTTGACTCGCGGCCCGAGCTGACCGAAGCTTGCCGCTCTGCTCAAGTACGCACGCTTCCGGAACCCTGCATGCCTCAGTCCCGCCGCTTTCTGCTCATCGGCCTTGGCCTCGTACTCGTCATCCTCGTCGGCTGGTTGTCCCTGCGCAGCACTGCACCGGTGGTGCCCGAAGCGATCAAACATGGCTATAGCGAAGCATTGGCCGCCGCCCGCGCCGGCCAGCCGGGCGCCGCACGTCAGTTGTATCAGCAATTGGGCCGACCGGATCTGTCGGTAAAACGCCGCGTCTGGTTGCATGCCGAACTGCCCAACTACCCAAGCCCGCAGGCGTTGAAACTGGCCGACGCGGACCTGCAGAACGAAGCGCCCGAAGTACGCTTGGCGGCGATCAGAAGTCTGGTTGGACTGATACCGGGTGGGCAACGCAGCCTGTTGCTCGGGCCGTTGCTCGATGATGAAGACCAAACCGTGCGATTTGCCGCGATCAACGCCCTGCTCGGCTTGTCTCCAGATGAGCTCGGCTTGTATTTTGCGCCGTTGCAACAGGCCATCGATGGCTGGGAGCAGGCGCTAAAGGATCAGCCGCCGAGCGCCGCCGCTTACGCGCAACTGGCGCGCCTCTACATACACAACGCCGAACTCAAGCAGGCGCAGGAAGCACTGGACAACACCTTGCGTATCGAACCGGGTAATTTTCCGGCACTGGTCATGCAGATCGATGTACTCGACCGCCAGGGCCAGAGCGATGCCGCCCGGCAATTGCTCGCGCAACAACTCAAGGCCCAGCCAGATTCGGCGTATCTGCAACATGCCTTGGGGCTGTGGCTGCTGCACCATAACCAACGCGAATACGCCTTGCTCGGTTTGTCCAAAGCGGTCGAACTCGAGCCCGACAACAAGGACTACCGCTACGACCTCGCCACGACCCTGCACAGCGCCGAAGAACTGGAAGCGGCGCAGAAGCAATTGCAGGACATCGTCCAGCGCCATCCGGCCGACCGCAAGGCGCGGGTGTTGCTGATCAATTACTGGAAGGAAAGCGGCCAACTGCAAAACGTGCAGATTCTGCTGGCGCAGCTCGAACAGCTGAATCCGGATGACCCGGCGTTGCAGCAAGGCCTCTGAACCACAAGCAACTGTTCTCCCGACACATTCCGCAAGAAAATGCGGAACTGCCATCACGGCAACGGGTCAAGTAATTCAGGCCGCGCTAATTTTTTCAGCGACCTCGATTCCCGTAGTCATGAGAGGGCATTTTTTGTCTACATCCAACGAGTTTATCAGTGCGAAAGCTGCCACCGGCATTGTAGGTCTGGACGATATCCTGGCCGGTGGATTGTCTCGCGGGCATGTGTTTTTGCTTGAGGGTGAACCCGGTACAGGCAAAACCACTGTCGCCTTGCACTTCCTCCGGGCGGGCTCCGTTGCCGGCGAACGCACCCTGTACATCACGCTGTCGGAAACCGAGCGTGAATTGCGCCAGGGCGCCGCATCGCATGGCTGGGAACTGGACGAGAATATCGAGATTTTCGAGCTGACGCCCCCGGAAAGCCTGCTCAACGCCGAGCATCAGCAGAGCTTGCTCTACTCTTCCGATCTGGAATTGGGTGAAGCGACCAAGCAGATTTTCGAGGCCGTCGAACGCGTCAAACCGACCCGCGTGGTTCTCGACAGCCTGTCGGAGATTCGCCTGCTGGCGCAAAGCTCATTGCGCTATCGCCGGCAGATTCTGGCGATCAAGCATTACTTCGTACGCTACAACGCCACGGTTCTGCTGCTCGACGACCTCACCACCGAATCACTCGACAAGACCGTGCACAGCGTCGCTCACGGGGTGATCCGCCTCGAAGAACTGACGCCCAACTACGGCGCCGAACGTCGGCGTGTGCGGGTTGTGAAATACCGTGGCCAGAAGTATCGCGGCGGTTTCCATGACTTCACCATCATGGGCGACGGCGTGCATGTGTTCCCACGTTTGGTGGCGGCGGAACATCGCGGCGACTACGCGCGCCTGCAATTGACCAGCGGCATCCCGGAAATGGATGCGCTGCTCGGCGGCGGCATCGAAACCGGTTCAAGCACGCTGATTCTCGGCCCAGCTGGTACCGGCAAGTCATTGATCTCGATGGTCTTCGCCGCTGCCGCCGTACAACGCGGCGAAAAGGCTGCACTGTTTATTTTCGATGAAGAACTGGGCTTGCTGTTCGAGCGCATGAAGAACATCGGCATTGACCTCAAGGCCCTGCAAGACACCGGCAATCTGCTGATCGAGCAGGTCGACGCCGCCGAGCTTTCGCCCGGCGAGTTCTCGCATCGCGTGCGCCGCTGCGTCGATGAAGGCCAGATCAAAACCGTGGTGATCGACAGCATCAACGGTTATCAGGCAGCGATGCCGGAAGAAAACGCCCTCGTACTGCACATGCACGAACTGCTGCTGTACCTTAACCGCAAAGGCGCGGCGACTTTCATGACCGTCGCCCAGCATGGTCTGGTTGGCGACATGCAGGCGCCGGTCGACATTACTTACCTGGCCGACACGGTGATTCTGTTGCGTTATTTCGAAGCACTGGGCAAGGTTCGCCGGGCCATTTCCATCATCAAGAAACGCACCGGCAGCCACGAATCGACGATTCGCGAATACCGCATTTCGACGCAAGGCATGACCATCGGTGAACCATTGGAGGCCTTTCAGGGCGTGTTGCGCGGCGTACCGACCTACCTCGGCGCAAGCAAGCCGTTGCTTCAGGAAGAAACCTTGTGACGGTTTCGGTGCCGCTGGCCGAACGGGCGCTGATTCTGGCGCCCGTGGGTCGCGACAGCCAGATTGCGCTGATGATTCTCAACGAGGCCGGTTATGGCGGCCTGGTCACGCCAGGGCTGGACAGGTTGTGCACCGAGCTGGAACTCGGCGCAGGCTTGTTGCTGATCTCTGCCGAAGCCTTGCGCGGTCCGGAACTCGAAGCACTATTTATGCATCTGGAGCAGCAGCCGGCTTGGTCGGATCTGCCGATCGTGCTGCTCACCCATCACGGCGGACAGGAACAAGGTCCCTCCTCGCAACTGAGCAATCTGCTCGGCAACGTGACCTTTCTTGAACGCCCGTTTCACCCGGCGACACTGGTCAGCCTGGTCTCCGCCGCCTTGCGTGGGCGACGACGACAATACGAAGCCCGCGACCGTTTGATCGACCTCAGCGAAAGCGAACGACGTCTGCAATCGACGCTGGAAACCCTTGAGCAACAAGTCGAAGAACGCACCGCGCAATTGCGCCATAACGAAGAAGCATTGCGCCAGTCGCAGAAAATGGAAGCGGTCGGCCAGCTCACGGGCGGCATCGCACACGACTTCAACAACATGCTGACCGGGATTATCGGCAGCCTGGAATTGTTGCGCCGGCGTCTGGCTCGTGGGCGCACGGATGACCTCGATAGCCTGATCGACCTTGGCGTGACCTCAGCCAACCGCGCTGCCAGCCTGACCCACCGACTACTGGCGTTTTCCCGCCGGCAGTCGCTCGACTCCAAAGCCGTGCAAATGAACACCCTGGTGCTGTCGATGGGCGAACTGCTGGAACGCAGTCTCAATGAAAGCATCCATCTGGACATGCGCCTGAACGATAAATTGTGGGTCGCCGAGGCCGATCCCAATCAACTGGAAAGCGCCCTGCTCAACCTCGTGATCAACGCCCGCGACGCCATGCCCGAGGGCGGCAAACTGGTGGTGGAAACCAGCAATCAGGTGCTGCAGAGCGAATTCACCGAGGCCTACAGCAACCTCGAACCGGGCGATTACGTGATGCTCAGCGTCACCGACAACGGCAGCGGCATGCCGCAAAGTGTGATCAATCGTGCCTTCGATCCATTTTTCACCACCAAGCCGATCGGCCAGGGCACCGGGTTGGGCCTGTCGATGATCTACGGTTTCAGCAAGCAGTCGCGCGGGCATGTGTCGATCGACAGCGAAATCGATCAGGGCACCACCGTCAGACTGTATCTGCCGCGTTTTCGCGGCGAAGAAGATGAGCAACCGGTCGCTGATAGCGGGCAAACCCCGTATGCAATGGATGGCGAAACCGTATTGATTGTCGAAGACGATCCCGCCGTGCGCGTGCTGGTCAGCGGCGTGCTCAGTGAGTTGGGCTATGCGTTTGTCGAAGCCAGTGATGCCGACGGCGCGGTGCCGATTCTCAACTCGACGCAACGGATTGATCTGCTGATCAGTGATGTCGGTCTGCCCGGCATGAACGGCCGGCAATTGGCCGAAGTCGGGCGCCAGTACCGGCCTGGTCTGAAGGTGTTATTCATCACCGGTTACGCCGAGCATGCGGCGGTACGCGGCGGCTTTCTCGACCCGGGCATGCAGATGATCACCAAGCCCTTCACTTTCGACCTTCTCACTGCGAAGGTCCGCGAAATGATCAAAAGCTAACCCCAGACAACAATGTAGGAGCTGCCGCAGGCTGCGATCTTTTGATCTTGTTTTTTAAAAGCAAAATCAAAAGATCGCAGCCTGCGGCAGCTACAGGTTGGGGTCAGGCCAGCAGTTCCTGGATTTTTTCCTGCAACACGTCCAGATCAAAGGGCTTTTCGAGGATCGGCGCCTTGAGGGTGATCGGGCTGCCGGTCTCGCGGATTTCCTGCGGATAACCGCTGATGAAAATCACCTTGAGATCAGGTCGCAACTTCACCGCAGGTTCGGCGATCTGCACGCCAGAGATGCCGCCAGGCAAACGGAAATCGGTGATCAACACGTCCAGATGCGGCTTGCTCGCCAGAATTTCGAAAGCCTGCTCGCCGCTTTCCGCCTGCAACACACGATAGCCCTGCCCTGACAAATAATCGCTCAGGACCATCAAGATAACCGGTTCGTCCTCGACGACGAGTACTACATCTTGCGCATCTACGCTCATGGGAAGCCTTTGTTCGGTCAATAGCTGCTGATACGACCGTGCGGTCACTCAGAGGTTGCGTCGGATTTGCCGTTTTCCTGGATCGGCAGACAAACGCGAAACAGGGCGCCTTCGTTGATTTCACTCTCGACGACGATGGAGCCGCCATGGGCGGCGACGATCTGCTCGGAAATGAACAGACCCAGCCCGAGGCCGGCGACTACCGTCTTGGCGGAAACCCGTTCGAACTGTTGAAAAATACGCTTCTGATTCTCTTGGCTGATGCCGATGCCACGGTCCTGCACCTCGACACGCGCCTCATCGCCCTCGCAGTAAACCCGCACCTGAATCGGGCTGCGACCACCATAACGCAGGGCGTTGGTCAGCAAGTTGGTGACCACCTGCTCGATACGGAACTCGTCCCAGTTGCCTTCCACCGGTGCTAGCGCGGTAAACGACACTTCGGTTTCAGCAGCTTCGATCTGTGCCGCGAAGTTTTGCAGCAGATTGCTGACCAACTGCACCAGATCGAAACGGCTCGGCCGGATCGACAGTTTGCCAGTGCGAATGCGCGACACATCGAGCATGTCTTCGATCAGACGGATCAGGCTTTTGATCTGACGCTCATCGCGATCGACCATGGCGTGCATCTTGTCGAGGGTGAACGCGGCGGCGTTATCCCGCGCCAGGTGCATCTTGCGCAATTGGGTTTCGAGTATCAGGCCGTTGAGCGGCGTACGCACTTCATGGGCAACGATCGACATGAAGTCATCGCGCATGCGCACTGCCTGCTCCAGCTCCAGCTGGGTGCTCTGCAATTGTTGCAGCAGCGCTTCCTGCTCGCGTCGGGCCTGCTCCAGTGCTTCGACCTGTTGCTTCATGGCCTTGCTCTGACGGAACAGATCGACAAAGACGTTGACCTTGCTCTTCACCGCGTGGATATCCAGCGGCTTGTGCAGGAAATCCACCGCGCCGCTTTCGTAGCCCTTGAACGCATAGTTCAGTTCACGGCCGGCGGCGCTGACGAAGATGATCGGGATGTTCTTGGTTTTCTCGGTGCCACGCATCAACTCGGCGAGTTCGAAGCCGTTCATGCCCGGCATCTGTACGTCGAGGATGGCCATGGCGAATTCGTGCTGCAACAGCAGCGACAGGGCTTCGTCCGCCGACAACGCCTTATAGACGGTGCGATCTTCGCGTTTGATCAGCGCTTCGAGCGCCAGCAGGTTCTCGGGCAGATCGTCGACGATCAGCAATTTGGCTTGAATATTACTCAGCATGCGATTCGTTCCAGCTCGACTAGCAGACGGCCGATGCCGTGAATGGGTAAGACATGATCCGGCTGCTGAACGTTCAGCGCCGCCAGAGGCATGGTGGCGACCTGGGCGTCGCCGGGATCCTGCACGATGGTCAACCCGCCAAAGTGTTTGACTTCTGCCAGACCGCGCGCGCCATCGTGATTGGCACCGGTCAGTAAAATGGCCGCCAACGCTGATCCGTAAACGTGGGCAGCGGACTCAAACAGGAAATCGATCGAAGGCCGCGAATAATGCACGCGGTCTTCCAGGCTCAACGACAGGCTGCGATCCTGCTCTACCGACAGGTGATAACCGGGCGTGGCGAAATACACGGTGCCGGCTTCGATGTCCTGTTTATCCGAGGCTTCGGCCACCGGCAATGCCAGCCTGCGTGCGAACACTTCGGCCAACTGACTGCGGCGATCATCCGGCAAATGCAGAACGATAATGATCGGCAGCACAAAACCCTGGCGCAACGGACTCAGCAGCGCCAACAAGGCCTCGACGCCACCGGCTGAGGCGCCCATCACAATGGCCTCGATTCGAGGCAATTCCGCAGTCTCGTTCATAATTTGCGGTAGATCCGTTCCTGTTTCACCAGCGGTTCGAACTGGTTGGCATAGCTGGAAAAATCCAGCGTCTCTTTGCTGCCAAGCACCAGAAAGCCGCGATGACACAGCGACTCATGAAACAGTCCGAAGGCGCGATCCTGAAGCTTTTTATTGAAGTAAATCAATACGTTACGACATGAAATTAAATTTGTTTCGGAAAATACACTGTCGGTAGCCAGACTGTGATCGGCGAACGTCACGTTCTCGCACAGGCTCTTGTCGAAAATCGCGTAACCGTAAGCCGCCGTGTAATAGTCGGCGAACGAGCGCTGCCCACCGGCCTGCTGATAGTTGGCGGTGTAGGCCCGCACATTCTCCATCGAGAAAATTCCCTGTTTCGCCTTGTCCAGCGAACGCGGATTGATGTCGGTGGCGTAGATGATCGTGCGGTCGAGCAGGCCTTCTTCGCGCAGCAGGATGGCCATCGAATAGACCTCCTCACCCGTGCTGCAACCAGCGATCCAGATCTTCAGCGATGGATAGGTGCGCAGCAACGGCACCACTTCCTGGCGAATCGCGAGGAAGTGCGACGGATCGCGAAACATCTCGCTGACCGGGATCGTCAGCAATTGCAGGAGCTGCATGAACGCGGTCGGGTCATGCAGGACTTTCTCCTGCAATGCCGAAATCGTCGCGCACTCAAACTGCCCCAGCGCATGCTGCACCCGGCGCTTGATCGAGGCGCCGGAATAATCGCGAAAATCGTAGCTGTACTTGAGGTAGATAGCCTCGATCAGCAAGCGCAATTCGATTTCGGTATTTCGTTCAACGGGACTACTGCGTTCCACTAAATGCGTTCCATCTTCGGTAACCACACGCGAATCAGCGAGAACAGGCGATCCAGGTCGATGGGCTTGGCCAGGTAATCGTTGGCGCCCGCTTGCAAGCAGCGCTCCTGATCATCCTTCATGGCCTTGGCCGTCACCGCGATGATCGGCAGCTTGCGCCAGCGCGGATCCTTGCGGATTTCAATGGTGGCTTCGAAACCATCCATTTCCGGCATCATCACGTCCATCAGCACCAGGTCGATGTCCTCGACTTCATTGAGTTTTTCAATCGCCTCACGACCGTTCCGGCCGATCACCACGACTGCGCCCTTGGTCTCCAGTGCACTGGTCAGAGCGAAGATGTTGCGCACATCGTCGTCAACCAGCAGCACTTTGCGACCCTCGAAGACCTTGTCGCGGCTGCGCGCGGTCTTGAGCATCTTCTGCCGTTCATGGGACAACTGCGATTCGACTTTGTGCAGAAAGAGTGTGACCTCGTCCAGCAAACGCTCTGGCGAACGCGCGCCCTTGATGATGATCGAGCGCGAGTACTTGCGCAGATCGGTCTCTTCATCGCGGGTCAGGTTGCGCCCGGTGTAAACGATCACCGGCGGGAACGAGCAGATGTCCTCGGTAGACATGCGCTTGAGCAGATCGTTGCCGAGCATGTCAGGCAGTTTCAGGTCGATGATCATGCAGTCGTAGATCGTCGTGCGCAGCTTGTCCAGAGCATCCTGGGCGAGACCGACTGCGGTAATTTCAATGTCTTCGTCGCCGATCAGACGCGCGATGCTTTCGCGCTGCAAGTCGTCGTCTTCGACCAGCAGAATGCGTTTGACCTTCTGTGTCAGCTTGGCTTCGAGACGGGCGAACACATCCTTGAGCTCCTCGCGCGTCGTCGGTTTGACCGCGTAACCGATAGCGCCCATGTGCATGGCTGCTTCGACCCGATCTTCGACCGAAATCACGTGCACCGGGATGTGCCGGGTTTCAGCATGTTCTTTCAGGCGCTGCAACACAGTGAGACCGGAATGGTCGGGCAGGCGCATGTCGAGCAGGATCGCGTCAGGAATGAATTCCCGTGCGAGGTCATAACCTTCGTCCGCGCCATGGGCGACCAGGCATTGATAGCCGAGTTCATGCGCCAGATCGTAGAGGATGTGCGCAAAGTTCGGTTCATCTTCCACCACGAGGATGCAACGCGTGGCGAACGGGGCCTTGTCGCGGTCATCGGCGAAACGCGGGATGTGTACCGGGGCCAGCGGAGAAACCATCGCCGCAGGTACAACGGCCGCAGCCTGTGGCGGCGGGGTAAACGTCAACGGCACAGTCGATACCTCACCGGACTCGTTGTACTGCTGCGGCATCAGCAACGTAAACACACTGCCCTGCCCCGGCGTGCTGGTGACGCTGATCGAGCCGCCCAGCAGTGTCGCCAGATCACGCGAGATCGACAGGCCCAGACCCGTTCCACCGTATTTGCGATTGGTGGTGCCATCGGCCTGACGGAAGGCTTCGAAGATGCTTTCCTGTTGATCGGCGGCAATACCGATCCCGGAATCGCGCACGACGAACGCCACGCAATCGTTCGGCTGGCCACTGATGGTCAGGCTGACGGTACCTTGCTCGGTGAACTTCACCGCATTGGACAACAGGTTCTTGATCACCTGCTCAAGGCGCTGGCGGTCAGTAAACATCGTCGCCGGTGTGCCCGGCAGCAAATCGACACTGAAAGTCAGGCGCTTGTCCGCCGCCATCGGTTCGAATACGCCGCGCAAGCCATCGGCAAGACGCGCCACGCTGGTGTTCTCGGCGATCACCTCAAGCTTGCCGGCCTCGACCTTGGAGATATCGAGAATGTCGTTGATCAGGTTGAGCAAATCATTACCGGCGGAATAAATCGACTCGGCAAACTTGACCTGCTCGGCGCTGAGGTTGTCCTGCGGGTTCTCGGCGAGCAGCTTGGCGAGAATCAACGAGCTGTTCAGCGGCGTGCGCAGCTCATGCGACATGTTGGCGAGGAATTCGGATTTGTACTTGCTCGAACGCTGCAACTCTTCAGCGCGTTCCTCAAGTTGCACCTGAACCTGATTCAGTTCGGTGTTCTTCACGTCCATGGCGTCGCGCTGTTCGGCGAGGATTTGCGCCTGCTCGGCGAGTTGTTCGTTGGTCTGCTCCAGCTCGACTTGCTGGGTTTCCAGATGCGCCTGGGATTCCTTGAGAATCCGCGACTGTTCTTCGAGTTCTTCGTTGGCGGTTTTCAGCTCTTCCTGCTGCACCTGCAACTCTTCGTTGAGCTGCTGGGTTTCAGCGAGCACTTCCTGCAACCGCTGGCGGTAGCGCGCGGCTTCGATCGACGTGCCGATATTGCCGGCAATCAGTTCCAGCAGTTCGATATCACGATCGCTGAGCGGGCGCAGGAAACCCAGTTCGATCACACCGTTGACCCGGTCGTCATCGCTGGTCGGCACCACCAACACACTGTGCGGCAGACCTTCGCCGAGACCGGAGCTGACTTTGAAATAATCCGACGGAACCGCATCGAGGCGAATCAGACGTGCCTGCTGCGCGACCTGGCCGACGATGCCTTCACCGCTGTAAATCGACTGATCCTGTTCTTCCTGCTCGCGGGAGAACCCGTAAGTCGCCACACGTTTCAGACCACCGTGTTCTTCACGGACGTACAACGCCGCGACGGCGGTGCCGAGGTATTGCGCGCAGAACTGCAGAATGTTGCGCCCCAACAGGTTCAGCGTCAGTTGTCCCAGCACTTGCTCGGCCAATTGCGTCTGGCCATTGCGCAGCCACGCCTGCTGCTCCAGACGCAGGGCGCTGGCGTCTTGGGCGGCGAGCGTTGCGCCGTAGCTTTGCGACAGGTTGACCAGATCACGCCGGCCAATATAGGCGAGCAAACCGCTGATACCGGCAATGAACAGCAGGTACAGGCTGATGCTCCAGATCGTCGTGCGGCGTACATCTTCGTTACGCGTGGTGCGCAGCACTTGCTCGGTTTCGATGACATCTTCGAACTGTTTGCGGATTTCATCCGTCAGGCGTTTGCCGCGCCCGGCCTTCACGGCAGCCTTGTAGTCACCGCTGGAGCGCTGCAGGTCGATCATCGACTGCGCGTAGTTCGCCCACTCGGTCTGCAATGCCTGCAGACGGCGCAGACGATCGGTTTGCACCGGGTTGTCGGCAGTCAGCTCAAGCAACGTATTGAGCGCGACGGTAATGCGCGGCTTGGCGGTTTCGTACGGGTCGAGAAAGTGCTCGTCACCGCTGAGCAGAAAACCGCGCATGCCGGTTTCCAGATCGACCGTGAGTTTCACTGCTTCATTGGCGTTATTGATCACCCGGTCGGTGTGCTCGACCCATTGGATCACCGACAGCAAATAGGTAATCAGCGACACAAAGAACACGGCACTGAGCACGCCTACGCCCAAGGGAAGACTGATGTTGCGACTCAGGAGTTTACGAAACCGCTGTTCATCAACTGAAGACGAAGAGGACATGGGGCAGCCTTGTCGATCGGGTGAAAAACAGGGAGTTTGCCCCAAAATGGCGGCATGGATCCATTTTTCCTACAGATTTAGCAGGATTTTCCCACTTTTGCCTGCACCCCGGTACGTGCCAACAGTTATCCTTGCCCGCCCCAACTGCAGCTAAGCTTTTTTGTGTCAGTTCGGGAACTTGTGGCCATGCGCTACTTACTCATGCAAGAGCCCGGCACATTCGACCGGCCGAAACCCCGCGTTAATTTCTTGAGAGCCTTCAATATGTCCACCCCAGCGTTCACCATCCTTGTAGTAGAAGACGACGACATCGTGCGCATGCTCATCGTCGATGTGCTTGAGGAGCTGGAGTTCAAGGTGCTGGAGGCTGATGGCGGCGAGCAAGCATTAGAGGTGTTGCAGGACCCGGACAAAACAATCGACCTGATGATGACCGATGTCGGTCTGCCCGACATGGACGGCCGTGAACTGGCCACCGCGGCTCGAAAGCTGCGCCCAGCTCTGCCCATCCTGTTCGCCAGCGGCTATGCCGAAAGCATCGATGTGCCTGCGGGCATGCAAGTCATTGGCAAACCGTTTTCCATCGATCAACTGCGCGACAAGGTCACAGGCATGCTCGCCAGCTGATTCTTTTACCCAGACATCTCCCGATCATTAGCCGTTGCACGAGTCTGGATCGACTGGTCGATCTGCGGCTTGTGGTCTAATTGCGCGCCTGTTTTGCCCTGCCCGTTTTCAAGGAACATCTGCTCATGAACACATCCGCTGTCACCAAAGTCCTGGTCATCGGCTACGTCTGGCCCGAACCACGCTCTTCGGCAGCCAGTGGGCATGTCATGCAAATCCTCGAAACGTTCCTTGAGCAAGGCTGGGACATCACCTTCAGCAGCCCGGCAGGTCCCGGCGAACACAAGGCTGACCTGAGCGCTCTGGGCATTCGCGAAGTGCCGATCGAACTCAACAACAGCAGCTTCGACGCCTTCATCAGTGAACTGGCGCCGGACATCGTGTTGTTCGATCAATTCATGATGGAAGAACAGTTTGGCTGGCGGGTCGAGAAACACTGCCCGCAAGCACTGCGCGTGCTGGAAACCTCCGATCTGCAAAGCCTGCGATTCGCTCGCCAGCAGCGCCTAAAGGAGCGCTTGAAGGACGATCCCGACAACCAGGATTTCACCGCGTTGTTCGCGCCGGCGTTGCGTGAGGAATTCGAATTGATGGCCGACAGCGACCTCGCCAAGCGCGAGATCGCCGCGCTGTATCGTTGCGACCTCAACCTGATGATTTCGCAGGTCGAGATCCAACTGCTGGTCGAAGAGTTCGGCCTGCCGGACGCCCTGCTGCATTGGTGCCCGTTGATGATCGACTTGCCGACAGCCGAGCCGCGCGCTTTCGCCGAGCGCGCGCATTTCCTCAGCATCGGCAATTTCCGCCACGCACCCAACTGGGATGCGGTGCTCTGGATGAAAACCACGATCTGGCCGTTGATCCGCGCGCAACTGCCGCAAGCGCAGTTGCACATCTATGGCGCCTACACCCCGCCCAAGGCCACCGCCTTGCACAATCCGGCGCAAGGTTTTCATGTGATGAACTGGGCCGAAGATGCCTTGCAAGTCATGTCCGCCGCGCGGGTCTGCCTGGCGCCGCTGCGATTTGGTGCCGGCATCAAGGGCAAGATTGTCGATGCCATGCTCTGCGCAACACCGTCCGTGACCACACCGATCGGTGCAGAAGCCATGCACGGCGGCCTGCCGTGGCCCGGCGCAATCAGCTGCAGCGCAGAGGACTTCGCCAATAATGCCGTGCAACTTTATCGGGATGAACAGCGCTGGGAAGAGGCCCGCCAGGCAGGTCAGTCGTTGTTGAGCGAGCGTTACCGCAAGTCAGTACACGGCCCGGCACTGATCGACAAGTTGCGGGACTGTCTGGAAAACCTGGCTCAGTCAAGAAAATCAAACTTCACTGGAAGCATGTTGCGCCACCACCATCACAAAAGTACTCAGTACATGGCGCAATGGATCGAAGCCAAGAATCGCAACGCCCCGGATAAAGACTGACTGACAAGAAATCTCAGAATACATATATCCAGCATCAACTAATACATTGATTAACACCCCTGACTTCAATTAAAAACAAGTGACTTGCCTAATTAAACCGCAAGCCACTTATTTAATGATTATCACAGGGACGCCTATCATGAACACCGCGACCAACAGCAATTATTCAGTCACTAACTGGATGAGTACCAACACCGCCATTGATGTTTTACCGTTATATAAACTGACCCTGCCTGGCACTCATAACGCCGGTTGCGACTGGAAGGCTTCGTATGCCCTGATTCCGGGAGCGCACTGGGTGGCGTGTCAGCACAGGTCGTTTTATGACCAGTTGACTAATGGCGCCAGAGCCCTGGATTTACGGCTTACTTATCAGAGCAACGGTGTCGCACTTAATTGCTTTCGTTTTCAGCACAATGGCTTTTTGTCTTCGCGCACGTTAGCGAACCTGGTGACTGACCTGGATCGTTTCCTTACGGAGAATCCCGACGAATTCATCGTGCTCGACTTCCATGAAATGAAAGACGGTGATCGCCCTTTCGACTTTGCTTTATTCAACAACATGCTTACCAGCTTACTTGGCTTCAGGATCATCCCGAACAACAATAGCGGCCTGAACCTGCAACAATTAAAAAGCATAAGCCGCACACAAAGAATCCTGATTCACGCAACACAGCACAATGAACTTGACCGACAATACTTCAACCCAAAGCTCCACCATCAATGGATCGGAACGCAAACTCCGAGTGCCAGCGACCTGCATAAATTCATCACCGAAACAATGTCTTCTCCGCCCTTCCGATATGCACCATGGTCGCTGTCGGCGACCAGTTACGCGGCGTTGGGTGGCCCGGTCGACATTCATACCGAACTGGATCGCTGGTTTGACCCCGCCAACAGTGACTGGCTACAAAACTGCAATGTCGTCAACGTCGACTTCCTCGAAGAGTCCCGACTGGTTGCGTTCTGCATCAGCGCAAACCTGAGCAAAGTGCGACGCGGCTAAGTGCTACTGTCGAGTGCCACTCATTGGCTATTTTTTAGCAGATATTGCGGCGACTGGTAATGTTCCTCGGTGTTTGTATGCTGTATTCGAGATTTCCCGACAATCGGTGAAACTGGACGGTGCTACCCACGCGGCACCCGATATTTCAATACATCGCCCAAGGATAGGGCCATGCACGACGACAAGGAGTTGTCACCATGAACAGCGCCACCGCAACACTCGACAAGCAAACCTGGATGAGCCACGTACTGGATATCGACCAGCTGAAACTGACCGATATTGTCTGGCCCGGCACGCATAACAGCGGCATGGACAAAAAGGCGCCCAACTACGAGGTCATTGTTGGCAACTGGACGACCTGCCAGAACGATTCATTCGCCTGGCAACTGGACAACGGCGCCCGCGCATTCGACATACGCCTCGGCTGCGCCGCCGGGCCGGAGCACCCGCTGTATTACTTTCATCACAATGGCTTCCAGTCTCATCGCGTCCTCGACGAGTTGGTTGAGGCGGTCGACGCCTTCCTCGATCGAAACCCCGACGAATTCATCGTCCTGGACTTTCATCAATTGGGTGACGGCAACAAGCCTTTCGATCGGCAACGTCTGAGTGACTTTATGCTCAATCGCCTCGGTTCGCGGCTGATTCCCCATATGGATTCGATGAGTACGATAGGTCAGCTGAAACGCAGCAGTACAAAGCGCCGCATCGTCATGGCGGCGCCCTACTCGCCAGAGCAGGACAGAAACTATTTCTGGTCGCAGATCCCGCACAAGTGGAACAAAAGAGTCTTTACCGACACCGCAGCGCTCGAACTGCATATTGGCAAATCGCTTGAGGGCACACCCCATGAAACGTTCATCTGGTCGTTGCCGGCCACCTGCTATTCGCTGCTGGGAGGCCCCAGCGGCATCAAGAAAAAAATCAATGACTGGTTTCACTCGAGCCGAGGCTGGGTCACACGTTGCAGCATCATCAGCACCGACTTTTTTGATGAATCCGAGATCGTCCGCAACTGCTGGGTCGCCAACAGCATGAAGGCGGTTTATGGACGCGCTTTGTATCAAACGAGCTGAAACGCTTCCTCGAACGCTGGCACAGCGCGGGCAGAAAGGGGCATGATCGCCAGGCGATAACAATAAAAGCGTCCTGACATGAGCCGAACAGCCCGCGTAACCGATCCTTCTTACGAGTTGATGGATGACCATAACGGGTTGTCCATCATCTACCGCCAGCACGGGTTCCCGTGCCCGCTGGTGCGCTGGCACTTCCATAAGGAGTACGAGCTGCACCTGATCGTCGCGAGTTCGGGAAAAGTGTTCATTGGCGACTACATCGGCAACTTCTACCCGGAAACCCTGTTTCTCACCGGCCCCAATCTGCCGCACAACTGGATCAGCCAGGTTGCCGAGGATGAAGTCGTCGAGAAACGCGACATGCTGGTCAATTTCACCGATGAATTGTTCGAGGGTGGCCATCAGGTCTTCGCCGAGCTGAAGTCCCTCGCACCGTTGCTGGAGCGTGCGCAGTACGGCATCGAGTTTCGCTGCAAACACACCATTCGCCAGGCCATGACGCTGATGCAGCGTATTGCCGACTCAAAAGGCATCACCCGGCTCGGGCATTTTTTCATCCTGATGGAGCTGCTCGCGGCCAGCGATGATTTTCAGCTTCTGTCCGGCGCGACCACTCCGCAGCTCGCCGACGAGCACAACATCGACCGGACCAACCGCGCGGTCGATTACATATTCAGCCATTACGCCCGCGACATATCGCTGGAGGAAGTTGCCGAGCACCTGGGCATGACGCCGACCTATTTCAGTCGCGTGTTCAAGCAAGCCACCGGGCGTAACTTCATCGAGTTCGTCAATCGCCTGCGTATCAGCAAATCCTGCGAGCTGCTGGCCGATGGCGACAAACCGGTAACCGACGTGTGTTTCGAGTCGGGCTTCAACAATATTTCCAATTTCAACCGGCGCTTTCAGCAGCTCAAAGGCATGACGCCGTCGCACTATCGTCGCCTGGCGGTGCAGCGCCTGACCGAGCAAAACCACGGCTAACCCCGCCACTCCTACAGTTCCGTGTGAAACCTGTACGCATTCGATAGCGCCTCCTCGCTGAAAACCCCTTCCCTGCGTTTGCCCCGCCAAACCCCAGTGCAAAAAAGTATCGATAAAAGTGCTAGGGATGATTTGTCAGTCCTGCGATTGAAGGCTGTAATCAGTGCACATTCTTCCTGCACAGGAAGACACAAAAACAATAACTGTCCTTCTGCCTCTCACCGGGTGCAGAAAAGGAGTGCACGATGCAACCCACTGCAAAAGCTCTGCTAGCCCTCACCTGCATGACCCTCAGCAGCGTCAGCCTTGGCGCCCAGACCCTGACCATCGCCACCGTCAACAACAGCGACATGATCCGCATGCAAAAGCTCTCGAAAACCTTCGAGACCGAGCATCCGGAGATCAAGCTCAATTGGGTGGTGCTCGAAGAAAACGTTCTGCGCCAACGCCTGACCACCGACATCGCCACTCAAGGCGGCCAGTTCGACGTGTTGACCATCGGCATGTACGAAGCCGCACTGTGGGGCGCCAAAGGCTGGCTGGAACCAATGAAGGATCTGCCGGCCAGTTACGCCCTCGACGACGTGTTTCCGTCGGTGCGTGAAGGCCTGTCGGTGAAAGGTTCGCTGTATGCGCTGCCGTTCTACGCAGAAAGCTCGATCACTTACTACCGCACCGACCTGTTCAAGGACGCCGGGCTGAGCATGCCGGAACGCCCAACATGGGAGGAGATCGCCGGGTTTGCCGAAAAACTCACCAACAAGGACAAAGAACAGTACGGCATCTGCCTGCGCGGCAAGGCGGGCTGGGGCGAGAACATGGCGCTGATCAGTACCGTCGCCAACGCCTACGGTGCGCGCTGGTTCGATGAAAAATGGCAGCCGGAATTCAACGGCCCCGAGTGGAAAAATGCGCTGAACTTCTACGTCGACACCATGAAGAAATCCGGCCCGCCGGGTGCATCGAGCAACGGTTTCAACGAAAACCTTGCGCTGTTCAACAGCGGCAAGTGCGCGATCTGGGTCGACGCCAGCGTCGCTGGCTCGTTCGTTACCGACAAGACTCAAAGCAAGGTTGCCGATCACGTCGGCTTCACTTTCGCGCCGCATCAGGTTACCGACAAAGGCTCGGCCTGGCTGTATTCGTGGGCGCTGGCGATTCCGACCAGCTCCAAGGCCAAAGACGCCGCCAAAGAGTTCAGTGCCTGGGCAACGTCCAAAGAATACGGCGAACTGGTAGCCAAGACCGACGGCATCGCCAACGTGCCACCGGGCACTCGCGCGTCGACCTACAGCGATGCGTACATGAAGGCGGCGCCGTTCGCCAAGGTCACGCTGGAATCGCTGAAAGCCGTTGACCCGAGCAAACCGACGCTGAAACCGGTGCCGTACATTGGCATTCAACTGGTGACCATTCCTGAGTTCCAGGCGGTTGGCACCCAGGTTGGCAAGCTGTTCTCGGCGGCGCTGATCGGCCAGACCACTGTGGATCAAGCTCTGGCCGCCGCGCAGCAGACCACCGAACGCGAGATGAAGCGCGCCGGTTACCCCAAGTAACCCGCAAAGCTCGCTCCTGCCTTTTGTAGGAGTGAGCCTGCTCGCGATAGCGGTGTATCAGTCACCGACTGTGATGGATGGAAAACCGCCATCGCGAGCAGGCTCACTCCTTCATTAGATCTCCATAGGTCTGTATGACTCGGTTGTGATCGCCATGAATACTTCAACTGCCAAAGCCCACCTCGACCTGTCCCAGCCACAGCGCAAAAGCCGTGTGCGTAACCCCGGCTGGTTTCTGGTCAGCCCATCGGTCGCCCTGTTGCTGCTGTGGATGATCGTGCCGCTGGGCATGACCATCTACTTTTCGGTGATCCGCTACAACCTGCTCTACCCCGGCGAAAACCAGTTCGTCGGGCTGGAGAACTTCACTTACTTCCTGACCGACTCGGGTTTCCTGCCCGGCGCCACCAATACATTGTTGCTGGTCGGCAGCGTGTTGCTGATCAGCGTGGTATTCGGCGTGTTGATCAGTGCGTTGCTGGAGGCCAGCGAGTTCCTCGGTCGCGGCATCGTGCGGGTCATGCTGATCTCGCCGTTCTTCATCATGCCGACCGTAGGCGCGCTGATCTGGAAGAACCTGATTTTCCATCCGGTCTCCGGAATCCTTGCCTACCTCTGGAAACTGTTCGGCGCGCAACCGGTGGACTGGCTCGCCCACTACCCGTTGCTGTCGATCATCATCATTGTTTCGTGGCAATGGCTGCCCTTCGCGATCCTGATCCTGATGACCGCCATGCAGTCGCTGGACCAGGAGCAAAAAGAAGCCGCACGCCTCGACGGAGCCGGCCCGATCGCGATTTTCTGGCACCTGACCCTGCCCCATCTGGCCCGGCCGATTGCCGTAGTGGTGATGATCGAAACGATCTTCCTGCTGTCGGTGTTCGCCGAAATTTTCACCACCACCAACGGTGGCCCCGGCTACGCCTCGACCAACCTCGCCTACCTGATCTACAACCAGGCGCTGGTGCAGTTCGACGTCGGCATGGCCTCGGCGGGCGGCTTGATTGCCGTGGTCATCGCCAACGTCGCCGCGATCATTCTGGTGCGGATGATCGGCAAAAACCTGACTGACAAAGCCTGAGGCCTGCCATGACTCTCCAACAATCCCGCCGGCTGCAAAGCCTGCTGCTCGGCACCTTGGCCTGGGCCATCGCGATCGTGATTTTCTTCCCGATCTTCTGGATGGTGATGACCAGTTTCAAGACCGAAATCGACGCGTTCGCCACACCGCCGCAATTCATCTTCACGCCGACGCTGGAGAACTACCTGCACATCAACGAGCGCAGCGACTACTTCAGTTTCGCCTGGAACTCGGTAGTGATTTCCTTCAGCGCCACCGCGCTGTGCCTGTTGATTGCGGTGCCGGCCGCCTACTCCATGGCGTTCTACGAAACCCAGCGCACCAAAGGCACGCTGCTGTGGATGCTCTCGACAAAAATGCTGCCACCGGTAGGCGTGCTGATGCCGATCTACCTGCTGGCAAAGAGTTTCGGTCTGCTCGATACGCGTATCGCGCTGATCGTGATCTACACGCTGATCAATCTGCCGATCGTGGTCTGGATGATTTACACCTACTTCAAGGACATCCCCAAAGACATCCTCGAAGCTGCGCGTCTCGACGGCGCCACGCTGTGGCAGGAAATGGTCCGCGTGCTGTTGCCGATCGCCAAGGGTGGCCTCGCCTCGACCGTACTGCTGTCGCTGATCCTGTGCTGGAACGAGGCCTTCTGGTCGCTGAACCTGACCTCGTCGAAAGCCGCGCCGCTGACCGCGTTGATCGCCTCCTACTCAAGTCCCGAAGGCTTGTTCTGGGCCAAGTTGTCGGCGGTCTCGACCCTGGCGTGTGCGCCGATCCTGATCTTCGGCTGGATCAGCCAGAAACAACTGGTGCGCGGCCTCTCCTTCGGCGCCGTGAAATGAATTGAAAAGCAAAAGATCGCAGCCTTCGGCTGCTCCTACATAAAGCATGCCGTCCCCCTGTAGGAGCTGCCGCAGGCTGCGATCTTTTGATCTTAAAAAACAACAACGCGGAGGCCCATTCATCATGGCCAACCTGAAAATCAAGAATCTGCAAAAAGGCTTCGAAGGTTTCTCCATCATCAAAGGCATCGACCTTGAGGTGAACGACAAGGAATTCGTGGTCTTCGTCGGCCCGTCGGGCTGCGGCAAATCCACCCTGCTGCGGCTGATCGCCGGGCTCGAAGAAGTCAGTGGCGGCACCATCGAACTCGACGGTCGCGACATCACCGAGGTCAGCCCGGCCAAGCGCGATCTGGCGATGGTGTTCCAGACCTACGCCCTGTACCCGCACATGACCGTGAAAAAGAACATGTCGTTCGCCCTCGACCTGGCCGGCGTACCGAAAGCCGAGGTCGAAAAGAAAGTCGGCGAAGCGGCGCGCATTCTCGAACTCGGGCCGATGCTTGAACGCAAACCAAAACAGCTCTCCGGTGGCCAGCGTCAGCGCGTGGCGATCGGCCGCGCGATCGTGCGCAATCCGAAAATCTTCCTGTTCGACGAACCGCTCTCTAACCTCGACGCCGCACTGCGCGTGCAAATGCGTCTGGAACTGCTGCGCCTGCACAAAGACCTGCAAGCGACGATGATCTACGTGACCCACGATCAGGTCGAAGCAATGACCATGGCCGACAAAGTCGTGGTGCTCAACGGCGGCAAGATCGAACAGGTCGGCTCGCCACTGGACCTGTATCACCAACCGGCGAACCTGTTCGTCGCCGGCTTCCTCGGCACGCCGAAAATGGGTTTCCTCAAAGGCAAGATTGCCCGCGTCGATGCCCAGAGCTGCGAAGTCTCGCTGGGCGCCGGCACTCGCGTCACCCTGCCGTTCAACGCAGCCAACCTCAGCATCGGCAGCGCTGTGACCCTGGGCATTCGCCCGGAACACCTGGAACTGGCGCAATCGGGCGACTGCACATTGCAAGTCACCGCCGACGTCAGCGAGCGCCTCGGCAGCGACACGTTCTGCCACGTCACCACTAATGCCGGCGAAGCCCTGACCATGCGCGTGCGCGGTGATCTGGCCAGCCGTTACGGCGAACAACTGAGCCTGCATCTGGACGCGGCCCACTGCCATTTATTCGATGCCGAAGGCGTGGCGCTGACGCGTCCACTGCGCGCTGCGGCCTGATTTCGAGAGACTTGCCCGATGAAACTCAATCAGCAAAATCTGCATGGCCTCGCGGCTGAAGTAAAACTGCCGGCGTACCGTCTCAGCGACACCCGTCAGGGCATCGCGCACATCGGCGTCGGCGGTTTTCACCGCGCGCATCAGGCGTATTACACCGATGCGCTGATGAACACCGGCGAAGCACTCGACTGGGCGATCTGTGGGGTCGGCCTGCGTGCCGAAGACCGCCGCGCCCGTGACGATCTCAAGGAGCAGGATTACCTGTTCACCCTGTTCGAACTTGGTGACAGCGATGACACCGAAGTCCGTGTGATCGGCGCGATTCGCGACATGCTGCTGGCGCAAGACGGTGCTCAGGCGCTGATCGATAAACTTGCCGACCCACAGATTCGCATCGTTTCGCTGACCATCACCGAAGGCGGTTACTGCATCGATGACAGTAACGGCGAATTCATGGCGCACCTGCCACAGATCCAACACGATCTGGCCCATCCCGAAGCGCCAAAAACCGTGTTCGGTTTCTTGTGTGCAGCCTTGGAAAAACGCCGGGCAGCGGGCATCCCGGCCTTTACCGTGATGTCTTGCGATAACTTGCCGCACAACGGCGCGGTGACCCGCAAGGCGCTGCTGGCGTTTGCCACTTTGCGCAATAGCAATCTGTGCAGTTGGATCGACGCCAACGTCAGTTTCCCCAACGCCATGGTCGACCGCATCACGCCGATGACCAGCACCGCGCACCGCCTGCAACTGGCCGACAAACACGGCGTCGACGATGCCTGGCCGGTGGTGTGCGAACCGTTTGTGCAGTGGGTGCTGGAAGACAAGTTCGTCAACGGTCGGCCCGCCTGGGAAAAGGTCGGCGTACAGTTCACCGACGACGTTTCGCCGTACGAAGAGATGAAAATCAAACTGCTCAACGGTAGCCATCTGGCGCTGACGTACCTGGGCTTTTTAAAGGGTTATCGGTTTGTTCACGAGACCATGAACGACCCGCTGTTCGTGCGCTACATGCGCGCTTATATGGACCTCGATGTCACGCCGCAACTGGCGCCGGTGCCGGGGATCGATTTGACCGAATACAAAGACACGCTGGTTGCGCGCTTCTCCAATCAGGCGATTGCCGATCAGCTTGAGCGAGTATGTTCGGATGGCTCTTCGAAGTTTCCCAAGTTCACCATTCCGACGATTAATCGGTTGATTGCCGATGGTCAGGAGACCAAGCGTGCAGCGTTGGTGGTGGCGGCTTGGGCGTTGTATTTGAAGGGGGTCGATGAGAATGGGGATACCTATTCGATTCCTGATCCACGGGCAACGTTTTGTCAGGCGCTGGTGGCGGATGACGGTTTGATGACTGAGCGGTTGTTGGCGGTTGAGGAGATTTTTGGCACGGCGATACCGCGTTCGGCGGAATTTGTGGCGGCGTTTGAGTGGTGCTGCAATAGCTTGCGCGAGGACGGTGTGACGCGGACTTTGCAGCGGATTCTGGATTGAAAAGCCCCTCACCCTAGCCCTCTCCCAGTGGGAGAGGGGACTGATCGAGTGGTTTGTGCAAGTTACATCGACCTGAACGTCCGGAGTCGAACTCAGGTATTGAATAGCCCCGGTTTGAGAGAACCGGAGTCGAACTCAAATTTTGAACAGCCCCTGATTGAGATATCCGCAGTCGAACTCAGGTTTTGAACAGCCCCTGATTGAGATATCCGCAGTCGAACTCAGGTTTTGAACAGCCCCCGATCGGCTTCCTTCCCCCTCGCCCCCTTGGGGGAGAGGGCTGGGGTGAGGGGGTAAGCTATTGATCTTCACCACACCCCGAGTGGTTCACACATGACAACACAACAACTCTTCCTAGGCATCGACTGCGGCACCCAAGGCACCAAAGCCATCATCCTCGACGCCGCCAGCGGTCAAGTCCTCGGCCAAGGCGCCGCCGCACACACAATGATCAGCGGCGCCAACGGCCGTCGCGAGCAAGACACTCAGCAATGGCTCGAAGCCTTCGCCCTCGCCACCCGCCGCGCGTTGCTGGCGGCGAATGTCGACGGCCAGTCGATCCTCGGCATCGGCGTCTCCGGTCAGCAACATGGTCTGGTATTGCTTGATGATCAAGGTGAAGTGCTGCGCCCGGCCAAGCTCTGGTGCGACACCGAATCCAGCGCCGAAAACGACCGTTTACTCAACCATCTGGGCGGCGAAAAAGGTTCGCTGGAACGCCTTGGCGTGGTTATCGCACCGGGCTACACCGTGTCGAAACTGCTCTGGACCAAAGAACAACACCCCGTGGTGTTCTCGCGCATCGCACGTATCCTCCTGCCCCACGACTACCTCAATTTCTGGCTGACCGGACGCAGTTGCAGCGAGTACGGCGACGCCTCGGGCACCGGCTACTTCAACGTGCGCTCCCGCCAGTGGGACTTGCAGTTGCTGCGCGATATCGACGCCAGCGGGCGTCTGCAAGCCGCGCTGCCCGAGCTGATTGACGCCCATCAAGCCGTCGGCACAATCCTGCCGTCGATTGCCGAACAATTGGGCATCAACCCCAACGCACTGGTGGCAAGCGGTGGCGGCGACAACATGATGGGCGCGATCGGCACCGGCAATATTCAGCCCGGCGCAATCACCATGAGCCTCGGTTCCTCCGGCACGGTGTACGCCTATTCCGAAGTGCCAAAAGTCAGCCCGGACGCCTCGGTCGCCACGTTCTGCTCCTCCAGCGGCGGCTGGCTGCCGTTGATCTGCACGATGAACCTGACCAACGCCACTGGCGCAATTCGTGACCTGTTCAAGCTCGACCTGGAGCAGTTCAACGAACTCATCGCGCAAGCGCCGATTGGCGCCGAGGGCGTGTGCATGCTGCCATTCTTCAATGGTGAACGCGTCCCCGCCCTGCCCCACGCGACCGGCAGCCTGCACGGCTTGACCCTCGACAACCTGACCGAGGCCAATCTGTGCCGCGCTGCCGTCGAGGGCACCACCTTCGGTTTGCGTTACGGACTGGATTTGCTGCGCCAGAATGGTTTACAAAGCCGCAGCATCTGCCTGATCGGCGGCGGTTCGAAAAGTGCGGTGTGGCGGCAGATCGTCGCCGACATCATGAACACCCCGGTGATCTGCACCGAACAAAGCGAAGCCGCTGCACTCGGCGCAGCGATTCAGGCGGCATGGTGCAAATCATGGTCGAACGGCCACGAAGACACCCTCGCCGATCTGTGCCAGCGCTGCGTCAAACTCGACCTGAGCAGTGAAACGCTGCCGGTTGCCACGAATGTCGCGGCATTCCAGCAGGCTTATGAACGCTATCAACAGCATGTCGCAACCCTATAAAGAGCAAACAATTATGTATTTGGTGTGTGGCGAAGCCCTGTTTGATTTCTTCAGCGAAGACGATGCCAGCGGTTTGGCTTCGAAAGTGAATTTCAAGGCGATTGCCGGTGGTTCGCCGTTCAACGTCGCCGTGGGTTTACGCCGTTTGGGCGTCGAATCGGCGTTGTTCGGTGGACTGTCGACCGACTACCTCGGCCGGCGTTTGCAGCAAGTGTTGCAGGAAGAAGGCGTGCGCCCGGACTATCTGCAGGACTTCGCCGCGCCGACGACACTGGCGATGGTTGCGGTCGGTGCCAATGGCTCGCCGCATTACAGCTTTCGCGGCGAGGGTTGCGCGGATCGCCAACTGGGCCTGGCGCATTTGCCGACGCTGGGACCTGGGGTTCGTGGCTTGCACGTCGGCTCGTTCTCGCTGGTGGTACAGCCGATCGGCGACACGCTGCTGGCGCTGGTCCAGCGCGAAAGCGGCAAACGCCTGATCAGTCTCGATCCGAACGTGCGCCTCAACCCCGAGCCGAATATCCAGCTGTGGCGCGAGCGTATCGCCACGCTGGTGCAACTGGCCGATCTGATCAAGGTAAGCGACGAGGACTTGAGCCTGCTGTACCCCGAACAGGATCCGCAGCGCGTGCTCGAAGGCTGGCTCAAGCATCGCTGCCAGATTGTCTTCCTCACTCGCGGTGGCGAAGGTGCAACGGTATTCAGCCGCCACCACGGCACATGGTCGGTTCCGGCGTCCCCGGTAAAAATTGCCGATACCGTCGGTGCCGGCGATACCTTTCAGGCCGCGCTGATCACCTGGCTGACCGAACACGGTCTGGATTCGGTGGAAGGCGTGCAACAACTCGCTCGCGAGCAGATCGACGGCATGCTCAAGTTCGCCGTACAAGCAGCGGCACTGACCTGCAGCAAGACCGGTCCGGATCTCCCCTATCGTCACCAATTGAGCTAAGCCGTAGACTGTCGGCTTTTTTGCGCACGACAGGATAACGGCTTTTGAAATACCGGCAGACGCTTGGACTACTGACACTGGCAACGCTGTTGACCGGTTGCGGCACTTCGCCGCCGCGCTCGCCGGAAGATATCTGCGAGATCTTCCGGGAAAAGAGCGATTGGTACGACGCCGCACAGGTCACGCAAAAACGTTGGGGGGTGCCGATACAGGTGCCCTTCGCGATCATGTATCAGGAATCCGGCTATCGCTACGACGCCAAGACCCCACGCAAATACCTACTTTGGGTGATTCCGTGGGGTCGGGTGACCACTGCATCGGGCTATGCCCAGGCGAAAGATGAAGTCTGGTCCGACTACCAGAAAAGCACCGGCAGACACGGCGCCGACCGCGAAGACTTCGACGACGCCATCGACTTCGTTGGCTGGTACATGGACAAGACCACCACCATCAACGGCGTCTACAAATACGACGCCTACAACCAGTACCTCAACTACCACGAAGGCTGGGGCGGATTTCGCAACAAGACCTATGCGAGCAAAGCCTGGCTGATGCCGACCGCGCGCAAAGTGCAGAATCGCTCGGACGTGTATGCGCGGCAATATGCCGGCTGCAAGGATGATTTGAATCGCGGCTTCTGGAGCCGGTTCTGGCATTGGTTGTAATAAACCCCCTGTAGGAGCTGCCGCAGGCTGCGATCTTTTGATGTGGTTTTTAACCATCAACGTCAAAAGATCGCAGCCTGCGGCAGCTCCTACAGGGGAGGTTTTACAGGACGGAGAAATTGTAGCTGACGATCAACCGCGTCTCATCGACATCCCGGGCAAACTTCTCGTAGTTGGTCCGGTAAGTCGCATTACGCAAACGCAGACTGACATCCTTGAACGTCCCCGTCTGAATCACATACTTCAACTCACTGTCGCGTTCCCACTCTTTGCCGTCCTGATCACTGCCCAACACTTTGATGTGATCACCATTCACATAACGGGTCAGGAAGCTCAAGCCGTTGATACCGATCGCCTTGAAGTCATAGTCATAACGCAACTGCCATGAACGTTCCTGCGCGGCGGCAAAATCGTTGACCTGTACGTAGTTGACCAGATACGGATTGCTGCCATCGAGATACGGCATCGAATTATCACCGTTCATGCGCTGCCAGCCGGCGCTGAAAGTGTGGCCGCTGATGCCGTATGAAAGCATGCCGCTCAAGGCGCGGTTATCGATGGAACCGGCTTTCGCGTCGCCGCTGTCGGCACTTTTCAGCAGGCGCAGATCGGCTTTCAACACGCCGCCAGCCAACGGCTGATTGGCCAGCAGGCCAACGAAGTGCTGACGGTAAATGTCTTCCAGTTCGGCGTAGTGGTACTGGCCGGTCAGGCGATCGTTGATCTTGTAGTCGAAGCCATACATGTCGAAATGATCGGCGGTGGTGTTGCACGCGTAACGCTTGTTCTTGCAATGCACGCGGATGTCTTGCGAATCGGTGGAATCACGCGCGGTGTACTTGTCCAGGCGCGCGGCCATGAAGGTCAGGTCCTTGAGCTCTTTAGAGGTCAGCATGGCACCGTTGAACATGGTCGGCAGCAGACGGCCGTCGTTGTACTTGAGCAGTGGCAGATCCGGTAGCAGCGCGCCGTATTTCAGCACGGTGTCCGAGACTTTGACTTTGGCGGTCAGGCCCATTTTCGCGTATTGGCCTTTCGAGCCGCGCGGGTTCTCGCCACTCGATGGCAGCAAGCCGCTGTTGCTGCGATCCGGGCTGGAATCGAGCTGAAAACCCAGCATGCCCAGTGCATCGATGCCGAAGCCGACCGTGCCGTCGGTGTAGCCCGATTGCAGGTTGAGAATAAAGCCCTGTGCCGACTCCTCACGCTTGGAAGCGCCCTGATCGCTCGAGGTGTGCCCATCACGGAAATCGCGGTTGAAATACACCGTGCGCGATTCGATTTTCGCCGTGGTGTTTTCCAGAAAACCGCTGGCCTGAACCTGTGCGGTAAAACCTGCGCACAGCACCAAGGCTCCGAAGCCAAACGACTGGCGCGGGATGATGAGAGGAAATGGGGGACGCATGAAAAACTCCAACAGTGCAGCGTTTGCGCAAGGGCGCAACAAGCCAGAAAAAATAGCTCCCGTCCCAGCTCGTCAAAGGGCCGGGAGGAAGAGAACACGCGGGGGTGAACGGTAATGATGGCAGATGGCTTTGACGGGCCAAAGGCGACTTTAGTCTGAAACTGACTGGCGATTCTTCAATCGTTGCTCGTAGGAATTGTTGCCACTGGCGCCCGGCAAGCTTTATCAAATGCCCGTGTTCATTGGTCGAAACGCGCTATCTAAGGGTTTTCCCTATACCGCGTGTGGCCCATGCGTACGGCTTTTTCGCCTTGAACGAGGCGGCTTAATCCTCCATCATCCGCCCCCTGCTTATTCAAAGGACGGAATTCAAGGCATGCTGGACGCCAACGCAACCCACATTACCCTCACGCTCGAAGGCGCCAACGCCGACCTGCAAGTCCTCAGCTTCACCGGTCGCGAAGCCCTGAATGAACCGTTCCGTTTCGACCTCGAACTGGTCAGCGCCCGCCCCGACCTGAAACTCGAAGAGCTCCTGCACAAACCCGGCGTGCTGACCTTCGGCGCCACCGGCGAAGGCACGATTCATGGCCTGGTGTATCGCATCGAACAAGGCGATTCCGGCAA
>NZ_JBIVGT010000002.1:0-3140 GCF_044748825.1 Pseudomonas sp. NPDC089741
AGGATCCCCCAGACCACCGTCATGATGGCGAACTGGCGGACTACCTTATAGTTATAAGCAGTCGGACTGATTGCTGTGCTCATTCTAAGGTTCCACGGTTTGGGTGTTTTATTAGGATTAAAATCGGCCGCAAGTATGCAGAGAGCAGGGGGTCATTGCAACGCGCCATGACCTGGGTCAATGCTTTCCAACGCTGATTCTGCGGCCTTTCCATGCGCCGCGTAAGGACAAAATCAGCCTCGGACAAAATGTCGCAGCGGACGAAAAAAGCGAGGGGTTCAGGTCACTTGTAACGAGGTGTGTTCGAACGGCCAGTTCGGCTGATGAATGGCAATCGGCGCGACAGCCGGTATCTACCGGCCTTTGCGGCGAGTCTGTCAGCCAATTCATCGAACACATCGCTCGGGGTCGACCTGGAACCGGCACGGGCCAGTCCGCATCGAGCAAGCGTAGACCCGAATCCGGGGAACCGAAAGGTGAGGGTGTTAAGGGGTGCGACAATGCGTCGCAAAGGGGCGGGATGCTGCCGCACCGAGAACGGTGCGGCAGATGTGTACGCAATGCTTACTGTTTTTTGTCTTCAGTAATCAGTTTTTCTGTATTCAATCCATGCGACAAGCTGTACACATAGGCTGCTAGCAATTGCACTTTGTCATTGCCCAACAGCTCATTCTGCGCCGGCATGTGACCCTGACGACCATGGCGAATGGTCTGCTCAAGTTGAGTCAGGCTGGTGCCATAGATAAATCCGGCCGGGTGCGTCAGATTCGGCGCACCCATGGCTTCAGTGCCGTGGCCGGTTGCCCCATGACAGGCTACGCAAGTGGTGCTGAACGCTTGCTGTCCCGCTTGCAGGTCAGCCTTGCTGTCGGCAGGCAATGGCAGGCCGGCCAGTTCGTGACGCACATACGCGGCAACGTTTTTTACCCCGGCCTCGCCCAACACTTCGCCCCAGGCCGGCATCGCCGCCATCCGGCCACCCATGATGGTGGTCTTGATGGTGTCGGCGTCGCCGCCCCAACGCCAGTCGCTGTCGGCGAGGTTAGGGAAACCGAATGCGCCCTTGGCGTCGGAGCCGTGGCACACCGAGCAGTTGGAGGCGAACAGGCGGCCGCCCATTTTCAACGCCTGCGGATCCTTCGCCACTTCCTCCAGCGGCATGGCGGCGAACTTGGCGAAGATCGGCCCGAACTTGGCGTCAGCCTTGCTCATTTCCTTTTCCCACTCGTGGACGCCGGTCCAGCCATCCTCGTAACCCGGTAGGATGCCTTTCCAGTTGCCCAGGCCCGGATAGAGGATCAGGTAGCCCACGGAAAACACCAGCGTGCCGGCGAACAGCATGAACCACCACTGCGGCAGCGGGTTGTCGTACTCCTCGATGCCATCGAAGCTGTGGCCCATGGTCTGGTCGACGCTGCCCTTGGTCTCGCCCCGGCGGGTGCCGATCAGCAGCCACGTCAGGCCGATCAGGCTGCCGATGGTCAGTACGCAGATCCACGTACTCCAGAAGGTGGTCATGGCCGGGTACTCCTTGTTTCAGATGCGGGGGTAGTGTCGGATTGCGGCTCGTCGGCGAACGGCAACAAACGTGCTTCGGCGAATTCCGGCGTGCGCTTGCGGTTGAACACCCACAAGGTCAAACCCACGAAGGCGACGAACACCACGACCGTGCCGAGGCCGCGAATCAGGCCTGCACTCATTTCAAAGACCATGGCTCACCTCTTGCTCTTGATCGCAGTGCCGAGCACTTGCAGGTAGGAGACGAGGGCGTCCATTTCGGTCTTGCCCTTGAGGCTGGCCACTGCGCCGCTGATGTCGTCGTCGGTGTACGGCACGCCGAGGGTGCGCATGACGTTGAGTTTGGTTTCGGTGTGGCTGCTGTCGACCGCTTGCGTAACCAGCCATGGGTAGGCGGGCATTTTCGATTCCGGTACGACGTTGCGCGGGTTGTACAAGTGCGCGCGGTGCCAGTCATCCGAGTAGCGCGCGCCGACCCGGGCCAGATCCGGCCCGGTACGTTTCGAACCCCAGAGAAACGGGTGATCCCAGACGCTTTCGCCGGCTACCGAGTAGTGTCCGTAGCGCTCGGTTTCGGCGCGGAACGGGCGGATCATCTGCGAGTGGCAACCAACGCAGCCTTCGCGGATATAGATGTCGCGGCCTTCCAGTTGCAGCGCGGTATACGGCTTCATGCCTTCGACCGGTTTGTTGGTGACGTCCTGGAAGAACAGCGGGACGATCTGGGTCAGGCCGCCGATGCTCACGGCGAACACCATGAGCAACATCAACAGGCCGACGTTCTTTTCAATCGTTTCGTGTTTCATGGCGGACTCCTCAGGCCATCTGCGCGGCAGCGACGACATCAGCAGGCTGCGAGGCCCGCACGGTGCGCCAGGTGTTGTAAGCCATCAGGAACATGCCGCTGAGGAAGATCGCCCCACCAATCAGCCGCACGACGAAGCCTGGGTGGCTGGCCACCAGGGTTTCGACGAAGGAGTAGGTCAGCGTGCCGTCCTCGTTGACTGCGCGCCACATCAGGCCCTGAGCGATGCCGTTGACCCACATCGACGCGATGTAGAGCACGGTGCCGATGGTCGCGAGCCAGAAGTGCGCGTTGATCAGGCCGACGCTGTGCATCTGCGCCTTGCCGAAGATTTTCGGGATCATGTGGTACAGCGCGCCGATCGAGATCATCGCCACCCAACCGAGGGCGCCAGCGTGTACGTGGCCGATGGTCCAGTCGGTGTAGTGGGAGAGGGCGTTGACCGTTTTGATCGCCATCATTGGCCCTTCGAAGGTCGACATGCCGTAGAACGCCAGCGACACCACGAGGAAGCGCAGGATCGGGTCGCTGCGCAACTTATGCCACGCACCCGAAAGAGTCATCATGCCGTTGATCATGCCGCCCCAGCTCGGTGCCAGCAGAATCAGCGACATCACCATGCCCAGCGACTGCGCCCAATCCGGCAGCGCGGTGTAGTGCAAATGGTGTGGACCGGCCCAGATGTACAGGGTGATCAACGCCCAGAAGTGCACGATCGACAGACGATACGAGTACACCGGACGCTCGGCCTGTTTCGGCACGAAGTAGTACATCATCCCGAGGAAACCGGCAGTGAGGAAAAAGCCTACAGCGTTGT
>NZ_JBIVGT010000002.1:3148-20303 GCF_044748825.1 Pseudomonas sp. NPDC089741
GAACCCGCCGAAGAACCAGGTGCCCACATAGCTGTGTTTGGTCTTGCGCTGCATGATCGTGCCGAAGAACACGATGGCGTAGGCGACCCAGACAATGGTGATCAGGATGTCGATCGGCCATTCCAGCTCGGCGTATTCCTTGGAGCTGGTGTAACCCAGTGGCAGGCTGATTGCCGCCAACAGGATCACCAGTTGCCAGCCCCAGAAGCAGAACGCGGCGATTTTTGGCGCAAACAATTGGGTCTGGCAGGTGCGTTGCACCGAATAGAACGAACTGGCGAACAGCGCACAGCCACCGAACGCGAAGATCACCGCGTTGGTGTGCAGCGGGCGCAGACGGCCGAAACTGGTCCAGGGCAAATTGAAGTTGAGTTCGGGCCAGACCAATTGGGCCGCGAGAAAAACCCCGAGCCCCATGCCGACGATGCCCCACACCACCGTCATAATGGCGAATTGGCGGACCACCTTGTAGTTGTAGGCGGTACTGATAGAAGTGTTCATGGTTCCCCATCCACGGTTCAGCCGAAGTGAGCGCGCGCAAAACACGCGGCGAATCCTTCGTCTGGAGTTATAGGCAGACTAAAAGCGAGGCAAGCATGGACAAACAGCACAAGGCCAGTATTGACGGGGATCAATGGGCGCAGTGCGTGCGTGATCATGGGTGGCTTTGGGATGCCGCGTCGGGTGAGGTTTCGGCGACGTTGATCCTTGCTCATGGTGCCGGTGCGCCGATGGATAGCGAGTGGATGAACGATATGGCTCGGCGCCTTGCCGGGCTTGGGGTGAACGTGTTGCGGTTTGAGTTTGCGTATATGGCGCAGCGGCGGGTGGATGGGGTGAAGCGGCCGCCGAATCCTGCGGGGAAATTGCAGGAGTATTGGCGTGAGGTGTATGCCGAGGTGCGACGTCATGTCACTGGGGGGCTGGCCATTGGCGGGAAGTCGATGGGTGGGCGGATGGCGAGTCTTTTGGCTGACGAATTGGGCGCTGATGCGTTGGTGTGTTTGGGTTATCCGTTTTATGCGGTGGGTAAACCGGAGAAGCCGCGGGTTGAGCATTTGGCTGGTTTGAAGACGCGGACATTGATTGTGCAGGGGGAGCGGGATGCGTTGGGCAATCGTGAGGCGGTTGAGGCTTACACCTTGTCACCGAGTATTGAGGTGGCGTGGTTAGCGGCCGGTGATCATGACCTGAAGCCATTGAAGGTTTCAGGGTTTACCCATGAACAGCATTTGGCCAGCGCCGCGCAGAAAGTAGCCGAGTTTCTCAGCAACTGACCGAGCTGGGCTGCGATTTTGAACTGCATGAAGATCGGCTCCCTTCCCCCTCGCCCCCTTGGGGGAGAGGGCTGGGGTGAGGGGGATGGATCTTGGATGCGCTGCTGTCTTTCGTTTTGGGTACATATCCTTTCCTGCGGTAACGGCCACTTAGGGTTCCGCCCTTACGGCGGGTCACCTTTTCCAAACGCCGAAAAGGTAACCCAAAAGGCTTGCTCCTACGTACGGCCCGCTCGCTAAGGCTCGGGGTTCCTTCGCTCCGGTATCGATCCGGGCGCAGCGCCTACGGTTTGCTTCGCTGCACCTCCTCTCGCTGTGTTTGGCTGCGCCAAACGGTCGCTGCGCTCCCACGCCCGGATCAATCCCTTCACTCAGCCTTCCGACGTCGCCCGTGGATCAAGATCAAGAGCAGGCGAGCTGACACTCGGCCTATTGAGTGGTGAAGAGCACGCGTGGCCGGCTTTTGATTTGCGTTGGATTCGCCCCTCATCGGAACGCCGCCCGCCCAGCCCTCTCCCGAGGGAGAGGGAGCCGATTTGTGAGCTTTTCAAAGCCTGAGTTCAACGCGCTATTGCACGTCGGCGTACCTCTCCCAAACACCTCGATCTGTCCCCTCTCCCTCTGGGAGAGGGTTAGGGTGAGGGGCGATTTCGCTGACACGATAAAAAACTGGAACCGCTCTCTGTCCAGCATTTCCTGCGCGTAAACATGATTCCGTGAGCGCGTTTAAAGTACACAACCCGTTACGCCACAAGCCCTACAACGCCTTGCGCCGTTACCTACGCGTACGCCAGAATCCGCCGGCATACGCACTATGAGGCGGGCTATATCGTTTCCCTGTCACTGCAAAACAGTGATGGGGTTTGGTAGCCCGTCTGTAATAGTTGTATGGCGACACCTTATGCAGCCTCTTTTTTGCGGCTTTGCTTTATATGGTGGTCATGCGGGGGGCTCTTTCGAGAGCGCCGGGTTTCCTATTGCAGCCGGTCTACCAACCCGCGTATGGCCGCCACCCTCGTTTGGTAGCGAGAAGTGACGGCTCCTGAAACTGCAATAGGAGCTTCACTCATGTTCAAAGCCACACCGAATCCCCCGGATGCCGATCCGATCCCGTACGACCCAACCCTCGAACCTCAAAAGATAAAAGAAGCGACTGACCGCGCCATCGACTTCTATCTCAACCCAGGTTCACTCAAACTCTCAATCCCTTCCCGCAAGACCAGCAAGATCTTCCTCATCGACCCCGCCGTGGACGAGGAAACACTGCTCGTAGAAGCCTGCGAATCGTTAGCCGCTGCCAGCGACATGGCCCGTGATATCGGCGATGTCGTCGACAACACACAACGCCGGGCCATGCTGATGCTGCATCAGGTGATCATGCTGAGTGAGCTGATGGTCAATCGAGTCCTGGACAGCCGCCGCTTGCCGCACTAGCAAACTCGCCGCAGTCCCCCTGTAGGAGCTGCCGCAGGCTGCGATCCTTTGATCTGTTTTTTAACAATCAAAGGCAAGATCAAAAGATCGCAGCCTGTGGCAGCTCCTACCGGGTGTCATTCTTTCGCAGTGCCTTGAGGAGTTCCAGTTGATGTCCGAAACCCCAGCCCAATCTGCAGCGGCAGACCCGGTATCGCCCTACGAATCATTCAATTCCAGAAAACTCCACGAAGCCGCTGAACGTGCCCTTGATCATTACCTCGCGCCCGCGCAGATCATGGCCACGCCTTACAGTCCAAGCAGCATGTTTAGGGTCAACCCACAAACCGATACTGAATCGTTGCTGGCAAATGCTTGCGAATCTCTGGCCTCGGCGACGGTCATGCTCGGTGATTTCGCCGGGGCGCTGGAAGGCCCCAGCCGCAATACTTTGCTGGGGATTGCGCAAGTGGTGATGTTGGGCGAGTTGGCGGTGAATCAGGCGTTGGATAACGTTATGCCCAAGGAATAGACGCCAACCGTTTTGGCCTCATCGCCGGATCGCCGCCCGGAGCAGGCTCACTCCTGCAGGGGATCGTCGTCGGGCACATAATCTGTGACCAGCGCAGAAACCGTAGGAATGAGCCTGCTCCGGGCGGCGATCCGACGATGGTGGTCTGCAGGACCCCATCAATTCCAGGCAACAAAAAAGCCCGGACAGCTTTCGCCGTCCGGGCTTTGAAGATCAAAAGATCGCAGCCTGCGGCAGCTCCTACATCGATCCGAGTAGGAGCTGCCGCAACCTGCGATCTTTTGCTTTTAGCGGTTAAACCGCTCCACCAACGAATACTGCGTATTCGCCGTCTTGGTCAGCTCTTCACTCAACAACGCCGAGTTATGCGCCTGTTCCGACGTCTGATCCGCCAACTCCGAAATATTGCTGATGTTGCGGCTGATCTCTTCAGCCACCGCACTTTGCTCTTCCGTCGCCGCAGCAATCTGCGTGGTCATGTCGGTGATGTTGGCCACCGCTTCGCTGATCCCGACCAAGGCCTGATCCGCTTCCAGCACCCGCGCCACACCTTCTTCGGCCTGACGATGCCCGGCTTCCATGGTTTGCACAGCGCTGGACGCAGTCTGCTGCAACTTGGCGATCAAGGCGTGAATCTGCCCGGTCGATTCGCTGGTGCGTTGCGCCAGTTGGCGAACTTCGTCAGCGACCACGGCAAAACCACGGCCCATCTCGCCGGCACGCGCGGCTTCAATCGCGGCGTTGAGGGCGAGCAGGTTGGTCTGGTCGGCGATGCCTTTGATCACGTCGACCACGCCGCCGATTTCGTCGCTGTCCTTGGCCAGTTGGGTGACGGTCAGGCCGGTTTCGCCGACGACGACGGACAGACGCTGAATGGCTTCGCGGGTTTCCCCGGCGATGTCACGACCACGACCGGTCAGGCGATTGGCTTCCTGAGTCGCGTCAGCCGTGCGCTGTACGTGGCTCGCCACCTCCTGAGTGGTCGCGGCCATCTGATTGACGGCGGTGGCGACCTGTTCGGTTTCCACGCGTTGACGTTCCAGGCCGTTGGAGCTGTTGTGCGCCAAAGCGTCGGATTGCTTGGCCTGATCGGTCAAGTGCTCGGCAGTGTCCTGCAAACGGGTCAGGCAGGTTTTCAGGCGGGCTTCCTGGCTGAGGATCGACATTTCCAGACGCGCCTGCGCGCCACGGCTGTCGGTGTACATCTGCGCGATCAGCGGGTCGGAGGTGGTCTGCTCGGCCAGACGCAGCAGGCGCTTGAGCCCGCGTTGCTGCCATTGCAGGCCCATCAGGCCCAGCGGCACCGACAGACCCGCCGCGAGGGCGAAGCCCCACTGCGAGTTGAGGGTCGCGCCGATCACGAAGCCTAGTTGGCTGACCAGAATGAACGGCAGCCAGTCCTGTAGCACTGGCAGCCATTTGTCGCTGGAAGGGATCGCCGACTTGCCTTGGTTGATGCGTTGGTAGAGCGCTTCGGCACGGCGGATCTGTTCGGCGGTGGGTTTGATCCGCACCGACTCGTAACCGACCACCTGATTGCCGTCGAACACCGGTGTTACATAGGCGTTAACCCAGTAATGGTCACCGGTCTTGCAGCGATTCTTGACAATGCCCATCCATGGCAAGCCTTGTTTCAATGTGCCCCACATGTGCGAAAACACCGCAGCCGGGACGTCGGGGTGACGGACCAGGTTGTGCGGCGCACGGATCAGTTCCTCACGCGAAAACCCGCTGATTTCGACGAAAGCGTCGTTGCAGTAGGTGATCACGCCCTTGGCGTCGGTTGTGGAAATCAACCGCTGCTGAGCCGGGAAAGTCCGTTCGCGTTGTGTAATGGGCTGGTTATTACGCATGGTTTTTCAATCCGCAAGGCTTTGAAAGGTTGTCGGCGGTGACAGCTTTTTATTGAAATTTTTTTTCAATAATCAGCACGGCGTCGCAAAACGGCGCTTGCTTCAGCCCGCGAGCATCGGATAAGTGAACAAGCCGAAATGCAGCAGATTCAGGCCGAAATGCGTGGCGATGGCCGCGCCCAGTCCGCCAAAACGATAGGCCAGACCATAGCCGACCCCCGCCAGCCCGGCCAGCAACACCCAGGTCCAGCCAGCGCCGGCATGCGCCAGCGCAAACAGCAGCGACGCCAGCAGCAGGGCAAGGTTTTCACCGTAAGGCAGATGCTGGAAGCGTCGGCTGAGACCGCCCTGTATATAGCCGCGAAACAGCGCTTCTTCGACCAGCGTCACCAACAGCAGATTGTTCAGCAGCCACAGCCAGGATGGCTCGGGCCACTTCGGCGCCCAAGCGATCACGCCGAGCAACACGGCGCCGCCCAGCGCGAGGATCACGCTCAAGGTCAGGGCGAGGGCGCTGGCGTAGACCGTCAGGCGCAACGAGCGCCGCGCGACAATCCACGGGCACACCAGCAACAGCCAGAAGCCAATCAGCGGTTTGTCGAGATTCATGTACATCGAAAACGCCACGGCGTCGTCGCTGAACCGTTGCGGGTCGATGGCGCGACCGTTATAGAAACCCGGTAGCCAGTGCAACGCCAGCGCCACAGCCAGAACGATGAACAGCCCATGACCGAGAAACCGCGCGACCGGCACCTGTTGCAGGCGCACGGCATAGCCTGCGAACACCAGCAGCCCGACGGAAATCAGCGCAAGCCAACCGAGTTGGCCGTAGCTCAGCGCCAAGCCGTAGCCGAGGCTGAGAAGCGCCAGATAAAGCCATGGCAACGCCTTCATCGAAAGTCCCTGAGCAAATTTGTGGAAGGGCTTTCTACACGGGCGAGGGCTTGGGGACAAGTAAAGGTGCAGCGGGAAACCGGGACAGATACCTATGACAGGACAGATACCTATGACAGGACAGATACCTATGACACACCCACTGTAGGAGCTGCCGAAGGCTGCGATCTTTTGACTTTGGTTTTTCAAGATCAAAAGATCGCAGCCTTCGGCAGCTCCTACAGGGTTTTGTGTGGGGTTTAAGATCAGTGCAGGTTGAGTCTGGCGGCGGCGCGTTCGGTGATCTCTGTACGCAGTTTCAGTGACGGTGCCGCGCGCAGGCGGGCTTCATCGACAATCGCGCTCGGTGCGCTATCCGGGCTGCCCGAATTGAACGGCGGCGCCGGCGCGTATTCCAGTTGCAGTTGGATCAGTTGCGCGGTGTCGGCATCCACCAGCTCAGCCGCCAGCACCAAGGCAAAATCGATCCCCGCCGTGATCCCGCCACCGGTAAACAGATTACCGTCCCGCACCACTCGATCCTTCACCGCAATCGCGCCGAGCGTCGGCAGCAAGTCGTGATACGCCCAATGCGTGGTCGCGCGTTTGCCTCGCAGTAAGCCCGCCGCGCCGAGCACCAGCGAACCGGTGCACACCGATGTCACGTACTTCGCCTGAGCAGCCTGACGCTTGATGAAGTTCAGCGTCGCCTCGTCTTCCATCAACGCGCCGACGCCACCGCCACCGGGGATGCAGATCACATCCAGATCCGGGCAATCTTCAAACGTGGTGGTTGGTTTCAGCAGCAGACCGGTGCTGGCGGTGACCGGCATCAGATCCTTCCAGATCAGATGCACCTGTACGCCCGGCAGCGACGCCAGTACGTCGTAAGGCCCGGTCAGGTCGAGTTGCTGAACCTGCGGAAACAACAGAAAACCGATCTGCAACGTCATCGTTCTTGCTCCATGAAAAGGGGTGGACGGCTTCACTGTAGGCGCGTAGGTTCTGGCGCATACGCCAATAACCCCACGAATTACGCCAAATGCCCAAAGCCATCCACGTACTCGCGTTCGCCAACATGCAGATCCTCGACGTCACCGGGCCATTGCAGGTATTCGCCTCGGCCAATGACCTCGCCCGTCAGCGCGGCTTGCCGATGCCTTATGCGCCGAGCGTGATCGCCAGCGGCGGCGGGGCGGTGATGTCGTCGGCGGGTTTGGCGGTGTTGGCCGAGCCGTTGCCAGAAGAACCCAGTGACACATTGATCATCGCTGGCGGCTGGGGCATTTATCCGGCGGCTGAAGATGTGCTTTTGGTGGATTGGGTGCGCGAACACGCCGCCAAATGTCGACGAGTGGCCTCGGTCTGCACCGGCGCGTTTCTGCTGGCGGCCAGCGGCTGGCTCGATGGCCGGCGCGTGGTCACCCACTGGACCCGCTGCGAACAACTGGCGCAGCAACACCCGAAACTGCAAGTCGAAGCCAATCCGATTTTCATCAATGACGGCCCGGTCTGGACCTCGGCGGGTGTCACCGCCGGTATCGATCTGGCCTTGGCGATGGTTGAAGAAGACCTCGGCAGCGACATCGCTCTGGACGTCGCCCGCCATCTGGTGGTGTTCCTCAAGCGCCCGGGTGGGCAATCGCAATTCAGCGTCACGCTGTCACTGCAGAATCAGGGCAATCGGTTTGATGAGCTGCACGCATGGATCGCCGAAAACCTGACCTGCGATCTTGGCGTGCCGACCCTCGCCGAGCAGGCGGGGATGAGCGAACGTAGTTTCGTCCGCCACTATCGTGCCGACACCGGCCAGACCCCGGCGCGGGCGATCGAATTGATTCGCGTCGAAACGGCGCGGCGCCTGCTCAGTGATACCGGTCTGCCGGTCAAACGCATCGCCGCCAATTGCGGATTTGGCAGCGAAGAGACACTGCGGCGCAGTTTTCTGCGGGCGATTGGCGTGACACCGCAGGCCTATCGCGAGCGGTTTTCGCTCAGCGCTGCAACAGATCCAGTAATGCCTTGAGGGTTTGCTGCGGGGCCTCCTCGGGAATGTTGTGGCCGACCCCGGCCAGCACGCGCCGCTCATAGAAGCCGCTGAAATGTCCGGCGTCTTCATCGTCCACCGGTGCCGGGCCAACGCCGTCGTCAGCGCCGCACAGGGAAATGGTCGGCACGCTGATCGGCGGTTGCCGGGTCAATGCCTTTTCCATCGATTCAAGCGCCGGATCGCCCGCGACATACATGAAGCGATGGCGATAGGAGTGGATCACCACGTCGACGAAATCAGGGTTATCGAAGGCCGGCGCAGTCAGGGGATAGCGCTCGGCATTGCGCGACCAGGTCGGTGACCACAGCTTCCAGAGCCACTCACAGAACTCCCGACGATTTTGCGTCAGGCCTGCAACGCCACGCGGCGTATGGAAGTAATACTGATACCAGAGCCGATGCTCGGTCTCGGGATCGAGCGGTCGCGTCGAGTTCGCGATGTCCTGCAGGTTGTAGCCATCGCCCGTCACCAAACCCTGCACTCGATCAGGAAACAACGCCGCGACGATGCACGCTGCGCGACCGCCCCAGTCGTAACCGCAGAGGGTGGCCTGTCCGATGGACAGCGCATCCATCAAGTCCAGCAGATCCTGGGCCAACGCCGCTTGCTGCCCGGAGCGCAATGTTTGTGGCTGGTTGAACCGGGTAGGCCCGTAGCCGCGCAAGTACGGCACGATGACGTGGTAACCCTCTGCGGCGAGCGCCGGGGCGATCTCGTCATACGCGCGAGGGGAGTAGGGAAAGCCGTGGAGCAAAATCACCGAAGCACCGCTGGCCGGGCCATGCTGTTCGTAGGCGATGGTCAGACTGGCGGTTTTGCAGGACAGAATCGCTTTACGGCTCATGGCAAGCTCCCGTTATCCGAACAACACCTTCTGCCAGTGATCTTCACTAATGATCGCAATCGGTACGCCACTGTCTCGCAGTTCCACGGCTTTTTTGATCTTCGTACCATAGCTGCTGTGCAGCCATTGGTCATTGCCAATGCTGCCGATCACCAGATAGTGAATCTTTTTGCTGATACCGCTGCCGATGACACCGCCGCGCTCGACGATCAGTGACTCACAAGCCTTGCGCGGCCCGTAAGCCATCACCCCAGTGAACAGAAAGACACGATCTGCGCAGCTTAGAGAAGGCGCAGGATTATCAAGCGGCAGGTTGTTGGGTGCACTGAAGGTTTGCGCCGAACCTGTTGGCAGGCCGGCAAATTGGTGCAGTATCTCGAGCAATTCCACTGATTCGTCTGCATCGAGTACGCCGTCGCTGAGCATGCCCTCAAGACGTTTATACAGAATGTTTACGACCGGATCACCCCAGTGAACCAAATGAGTTTCTATCCAGTTTTTGAGAAATTCGGCTTCTTGTTGATTGATCTTGCCATCGGCAGCAAGTCCGGCCGCAACCCCGGCCAGGGCATCCGCCGAACGTTTGTCGATCCTCGCTTCATGAAAAAATCGGCTGTTCTGAAACTCCTGATGCAAATCCACCATCGCTGCTTCTCCTTAAGCCTCGGCTTCCGCCAACTGATTGAAATACTTACTACGATCCGGGGTAAACGTCACCCGCATTTTCGTCCGTGAACAGGTCAGTGAGCGCTCTTCGCTCAGATCAATATCCAGATCCTCACCCCGCAGGCCTTGCCATTGCGCGAGGTATTTCAGCGAGCCGTATTTTTCGTTTTTCTTCAGGCTGCGGCTGACGCCACCTTTCCAGCCGAGCACCGGCAGTTCGTCGGCGAGGCAGCGTTGGGCGAGTTCGGGGAAACGGCTGGCGCGCTGGCGGCCGATTTCCCAGCATTTGATCAGGCCTTTGTCGGCGGCTTCCCAGAGTTGGCTGCGGGACAGGCCGGTGCGAAGGGGGGAGTCGATGGTGCGCTGCACGTGGTGGGACATGTTGCTTCCTTGAATTCGGGTTTTATTGGACAGCTCCGCTGTGCCCGTTGCGGTGGATGGTAGGGGTGGATGTAACAGCTGGCAACAGGGTATTTCTGGATGTGAGTGCAACGTGCGGGGCAGGGATTGTTGAGCGTTTGTAGTCCTTGAAACGCAGACTTTGTGGTGAGGGGGCTTGCCCCCGTTCGGCTGCGCAGCAGTCGCAGAGTCAGCAAAACCGCTGCATCTGGAAGAACTCAGTGTTTGTTTTGGGGGGCGCTTTGCGCCCCAACGGGGGCAAGCCCCCTCGCCACAGGGGGGAGGTGATAGCGCCTTTTTGTGTAGGAGGTTGTCCTACGGTAGGGCTACTTTGCGGGATATTTCTGACAGTCTCCGACGAACATTACGGCTGCCACTCACTCTTTTCCCCGCTCAACCGACGATCCAGAAAACTCGCCGCACTGATCAGCGCCAGATGCGTCAACGCCTGCGGTGTATTGCCCAAATGCCGGCCATGACTGTCGAACTCCTCGGCGTACAACCCCAGCGGGTTGGCGTACCTCAGCAATTGCTCGAATTCCAGATGCGCCTTTTCCACCTGTCCCGCGCGGGCCAGGCACTCGACGTACCAGAACGAACACGCGGCAAACGCGCCTTCGGTACCGGCCAAACCGTCAATGCCCGAGTCGTCATTGCGATAGCGATACACCATGCCATCGCGCACCAGATGTTTTTCAATGGCCTCAAGCGTCGACAGCCAGCGCGGATCCTTGGCGCTGACGAAACGCACCAGCGGCATCAACAGCATCGAGCCATCCAGCGCCGTGCCGCCCTTGTACTGGACGAAATGTCCGCGCTCTTCATTCCAGAAGTTGTCCCAGATGTCGGCATAGATCGCCTGCCGCGTCTGATCCCATTGCGCGAACGGAGCGGGCAGCGAGCGCTTCGAGGCCAGACGAATGGCGCGGTCCAGCGCCACCCAGCACATCAGCCGCGAGTGCAGAAAGTGGTGCTGTTCGCCGCGCATTTCCCAGATGCCGACATCGGTGGTCTGCCAGGTTTCACAGACCTGATCGACCACTTCGCGCACATGCTTCCAGCCTTCATGAGAAATCGCGTCGCCGTACTTGTTGACCAGATAGACCGCGTCCATCAGCTCGCCAAAAATATCCAGCTGGATCTGGTCATACGCGCCATTGCCGATCCGCACCGGTTGCGCGCCGCCATGACCGGACAAATGCGTGAGTTCGGTTTCCGGCAACTCCTGGCGTCCGTCGATGGCGTAGAGAATGTTGAGTTTCATCGGTTGCCCGTGGCAATCGCTGACCCGCCCACGCAGCCAGCCCATGTAGGCGTTGGCTTCGCCGACAAAGCCCAGGCGCATGAACGCGTACACCGTGAACGAGGCGTCGCGGATCCACGTGTAGCGGTAATCCCAGTTGCGTTCGCCGCCGGGCGTTTCCGGCAGGCCGAAGGTAGCGGCGGCGAGGATCGCGCCGTGTTTGCGCGAAGTCAGAAGTTTCAGCGCAAGGGCCGAGCGGTTGACCATTTCCCGCCAGCGCCCGCGATAGATCGACTGGCCGAGCCAGTCGCGCCAGAACTTCAGCGTGCGCTCCATGCACAGTTGCGCGGCGCCTTCCTTGAAGCGCGGATCGTCTTCGCCGCCGAGCATAAACGCGGCAGTCTGATCCTGTTTCAAGGTAAAGGAGGCCACCGCTGCATCAGTCTCGATGTGCAATGCCTGATCCGAGGTCAGTCGCATCGATGGCTGGCCGTCGGCACTGAAGATCACCGCTTGCTGGTCCATCCGCGCACGGGTGTCGGCGCGCGCGTAGTCATGGCGCACCGCACAACGCACGTGGAAGGTCGCTTCACCGCTGACCACGCGCACCCGGCGCATCAGCAACGGCAAATCGTCTTCGTTATCGGCGACCGGCAGCAAGTCGGTGACTTCCACCACCGCGCGCTCACTCAGCCAGCGGGTTTGCAGGACATTGGTGTCGGGCAGGTAGATCTGCTCGCGGCGTGCATCAGGCAAGTCCGGCGCCAACTGGAAAATCCCCGCATCGGGGCTGTCCAGCAACGAACAGAAAATCGACGGGCTGTCGAACTCCGGCCAGCAGAAAAAATCCACACTGCCGCGATCATTGACCAGCGCCGCACTGCGCATGTCGCCGATGATGCCGTGGGCGTCGATCGGGCTTTGTCGTTCCAGGTGATGCTCAGCCATTGCCGCGAAACTCCGGATAAAGGCTCATGCCGCCGTCGATGAACAGGGTCGTGCCGACAATGTAGTCGGAGGCGTCGGAGGCGAGGAAAACCACCGCGTTGGCGACGTCTTCGACATCGCCGATGCGGCCGTAGGGAATCAGGTTGAGCAGGGTTTGCCCAGCATCGCCTTCGGTGGCGTCTTTATTGATCGCTGTGCGAATCGCCCCCGGCGCAATGCCGTTGATGCGAATGCGCTGATGGCTGACTTCCTGCGCGAGGGTCTGCATCAACTGATCGACACCGCCCTTGGACGCTGCGTAATTGACGTGTCCGGCCCATGGAATGCGCTGGTGCACCGAACTCATGTGAATGATCTTGCCGGCGGCACGGGACACGCCTTCACGCACCCCCTGGCGATTGAAAATCCGCAGCGCCGCGCGGGCGCAGAGGAACTGGCCGGTGAGGTTGACACCGATCACCTGATTCCAGTCCTCCAGCGACATATCCACAGCCGGCGAATCCTTTTGCAGGCCGGAGTTGGCGACCAGAATGTCCAGCGAACCGAACGCATCGAGGGTCTCGGCGAACAGCCGTTCGACGTCATCTTCTTTCGACACATCGGCACCGATCGCCAGCGCCTGACCACCGTCGGCGATGATCTGCCGCGCCAGGGCTTCGGCAGGCTCGGCCTGACGGTTGTAGTTGATGACCACGGCAGCACCGGCGGCGGCCAGGGCTTTGGCGGCGGCATGGCCGATGCCGGAGCTGGCGCCGGTGATCAGGGCTACTTGTCCTGTGAGGGAGATGTGCATGCAGGGTCGCGCCTTGAGTCGAGGACTTATCTAGCTGACTGACAGGCGGCGACGAGAGTTCATCCGTAATCATGAAAAGTTCGACACCTTCACACCTGATAACGGCCACTGGTGCGATGCCATTCGACATTGCCGGCCAGCCAGCTCTTGATTCCTCGCAAATAGCGTTTGAGCAGCGGCGATGCGCCCGGCAATACGGCCAGCTCTGCGGCTTCATACAGATGCATGATCTCGTCATGGACAGCGGCGCTTTGCGCCATGGCCTGTTGCGGCGAGCATTGCTGCTCACGCATCAGCAGCAACGGTAAATTGAAATCACCAATCCCGGCCTGCTGTTCCTTCAGCGCCGAAAACAGGTCGTTGGCAATGATCGTGGCGCTGGCAGCCAGTGTCGTCACCCGCCGCACTTGCGGTGCGCTGTAGACATTGGCGGGCAATTCATAGCCACCGACAATGTCGACGAGCGACAGGCATGGGAGGAAACTGTTGACCTGGCGGTGGGCGAGGTACTCCCAGAGCGCCGGCGTGAGGCCTTCGATGCGCCAGGCGGCTTCGGCTGTCATGGTCACGAACATGGCGATGATTTCATGGCGTACGCGTGCGACCTGGGCAGGTTTCGCGAAGGACTCCACCCGCGCCAGATAGGCCTGCAGAGCGACCAATACCGGATCGCCACACAAGGCCTGTGCCAGACCAGGCCGAAACCGTTCGCTCAAATAAACCGGTTCCAGCGCGGCAAGCGCGACGGACAGGCGCGGGCCGACCAGTTTGGGCTCAGACCCGGTTCTCTCATCATCACAGTAGTAATCATCGACGGCGAACAGCGCGGCAACACATTGCGCTGCCAGCAACACACGATCCGGATCCTCCGTGTCGGTATGGCACAGCATGGCGAAGCGCCCAAAGCCCATCGCACGGACTTTTTCAAGTTGGCCCGGAAAGATCCCGACCTGCTCGATCCATGGCATGAGCTGTTCATCCACTGCCTCTGCCAGCGCAGCATCGACCCGAAAGGGAGCAGGGCAGTACAACGGTGGGACGGCCCAGGGCGAAGCTATAAGAACAACGTTTCGCGGCGGCGATGAGGGTGCAGCGGTGCGCGCGCGCACTGCCTCGAACCAGCCTCGCACCCCCTCTATCCCGAACTGCTCGAACATCCGCCGAAACCAGACCGTGAAGACGTTGGGCGTCTGCTCGATGCACTCGGCGATTTGCGGTAGCGCCAGCCACTCCCAGCTTTCGGCTTCATCAGGGTTGGCCACCGGATCGGTCTGACTGATACCGGCAAACACATGATCGAATTCATGCTCGATCAGTTGATCGGACACTTGCTCGTGGTAGAGCATCGAGGCGACTTTGTGCAGCTTGCAGGACATGCCCATTTCTTCCTGCGATCGACGGTTGGCAGCGACTGCCGTCCGTTCGCCCGCGCGAGGATGCCCGCAGCAGGTGTTGGTCCATAACCCGCCGGAATGATATTTGCCCAACGCGCGTTGCTGCATCAGCAGCCGGCCCTGCGGATCGAACAGCAGAATGGAAAACGCCCGATGGCGCAGGCCCTGGTGATGCACTTGCATCTTTGCGGCCACGCCGGTCTGGCGATCGTTGGGTGAGACGAGAATGAGCTGTTCTTCCATGGCATGGCTCCCGAGCGTATTCGCTGGCGGACAGTGCCGAAGCGCAATTGCCTGGTCATCAGGAGTCCTGCGCAGTTGAGCGAAGGTTTAATGAAAACGCGTGTGGCGAATAAAGGCACCTGTCAGACCTGACAGGTCAGCGTGGTTTTCGACAAATGGTCGTCGTGGTTCGAAGGTTGGCGGCAATCTCGGCTGGGTCAGGTATCGGTCGTAAACGAATGAGTCGAACCGCAGGCTGGTGGTCGCGCACCTTCACATTCCACCAACAATTGTGCGCTTTGCGACCTGCAAGCCTTGTGGCGATGGCGCTGATCGAGCGTATCGTGCCGCCGGCCAAGTTGACTGAAGGCCTGACCTGGCTGGTGACGGGATTGAGTATTGGCGTGGCAATTGGTGCGGCGGGCTCCGGCGCGCTGGTCGATGCTTATGGTGCGCGCAGCGGGTTCTGGCTGGCGATTGCGGCTGGCGCTGTAGTGCTGAGCTCGGCAATACAGAGTTACCGCCATCTCAAGTAGGAGCTGCGGCACGCTGCGATCTTTTGATCTAGATCGTTAAAGTCAAAAGATCGCAGCCTCGTTTCACTCGACAGCTCCTACAAAGCGGAGGTGGTAGCTGTTTACCAGCCGCGTCCCGAGTTGACCCAAAAGTTTACTGACAGTGAGGTCGATACCGATTCCACCTGATGGAACCAGCCTTCCGGCAGGAACAACAAATCTCCAGCCTCCAGCGTCACGCGCAAAAACGTCACGTTGCGTGCCGTTGGGAAACGCTGATAGTCCGGCGCATCCGGGTTGAAATCGCAGCCATCCAGACCACCCTGCGGCGCGGTGGACCAGGTGCCCAGCGCCTGGCGATGATGCGGCGCGGCGAGGGTGAATTTTTTCTGGCCCCAGACCTGCGCGAACAGATTGTCGGTGTCATCGCGGTGCAGCGGCGTCAGCGTGCCCTTGGGCCCGATCCAGATGCGCGGCGGGATGAATAACGAGGCGTCGAAGTAGACCGGGTATTTGATCTGTTGCATCAACTGCGCCGGCAGGATGTTGTTGCCCATGTAGGCGGGTGGTTCGCCATTCGCACCTTTGACCGCCGGTTGATCCAGCGAGGCGATGAAGTCGGCCATCGACGTCGAACGGAAATCGCGCTCGGTGGAGAAGGTTTTCTTCACGTAGTCGCCGTGGCGGGTGATGCCTTGCAGTTCGGCAAAATGCACCAGCGATTCTTCGCGGCTGAGCTTGAACAGCGGCCAGTCCTGCAGGGCGTCGCGGATGACCACCGGAACGCCGTTGGGCAGGTAGCGACTTTTGAATTCCTCAATCGACAGCTCGCTGCGCGGCCGCCGTTCGACAACGGTCTGCACCGGCAGGCGCGCGGTCAGGCGTTCGCTGACTCGCGGTGGCGTCGGGTAGCGTTTGTTCATGTCGACTTTTTCTGCGGCGCTGGCACCGCTGCGCGCATGGTCGATGATCTGCGGCAGCATCGTCGCCAGGCCCATGTTGCCGCCGATCTTCAGGCGCCCGCTGGCAAACAGTTCCTCGACATTGGCGCTGCCGGCCATGATGCCCATGAAGTCCGCTTGCGCCACTTCGATGGTCACGTCCGGTCTGGCATGGCGGCCGGCTTCGGTGCGGCTGCTGCCCTTGATCTCCGACCAATAGGCCTGATGCGGGCCGAAGACAAACTGAAAGACCCCTTCAATACCCACTGCGCCAGCATTGGCGAACAGCTTCCCCAGAATCGTTTGCAGGTCCACGGCGGTGCCTCTTTATCAGGTTTTGGCGTGAACAGGAGACGTGCCGCCCGATTGGAAATTTACCGTCGGCGCTAATTTTCAGGTGCGTCCGCGCGTTCTTTTAGCATCATGACTTTTTGAGGTGAGTGCAGTGACTCAATTGACACTGCTGTGCCTGCCGTATTCGGGGGCGAGCGCGATGGTTTACAGCCGCTGGCGGCGCAAGCTGCCGGAGTGGCTGAAATTGCAGCCGGTGGAATTGCCGGGGCGCGGCATGCGTTTCGATGAAGACTTGCAAACCGACATGCCGGCGCTGGTGCAGCAATTGGCCCGGGAACTGCGCGGTTCGCTTAAGGCGCCTTATGCGATATTCGGGCACAGCCTCGGCGCGTTGCTCGCCAGTGAGCTGGCCCACGCCTTGCGGGCCATGGGGTGCCCGCCGCCGGTGGCGCTGTTTGCCTCGGGTACGGCGGCGCCGAGCTTGCGCGACGAATACGATCGCGACCTCGCCCGGCCCAAGAGCGATGCCGAACTGCTGGAGCAACTGCGCAGCCTGCAAGGCACCAGCAGCGAGGCGTTGGAAAATGAAGAGTTGATGAGCCTGACCCTGCCGATCCTGCGCGCCGACTTCCTGTTGTGTGGCAGCCATCGCGCGGTGGAACGGCCACAGCTCGATTGCCCGGTGCACGTGCTCGGCGGCACCACCGACCGCGCCACCACCGAGCAACTGATCGGCTGGAGCCGGGAAACCCGTGGCAGTTTTTCCGTCGACATGTTTGCCGGCGGGCACTTCTTCATTCATGAGCACGAACCGAAAGTGCTGCGCCTGATCAAGGACCACCTCGACGTCCACCATCGCCGCCACACCATGACCGCCACAGCCTGACCGCACTGTAGG